>SMVY01000063.1 GCA_004357415.1 Gemmatimonadota bacterium | reverse complement strand
CCCGGGCTGGCGATCCCCGTCTCGATCATCGCCGCGTTCGGCTTGATGTACGTCTTCGGATATACCATCAACACCTTCACGCTCCTGGCCCTGATTCTGGCCATCGGCCTGGTGGTCGATGATGCGATCGTGGTGCTGGAGAACGCCTACCGGCACCAGGAAACCATGCACGACGACCCCGAAGTGGCCGCCATCACCGGCACCCGGGAAATCGCCTTTGCGGTGATCGCCACGACCGTGGCGCTGGTGGCCGTGTTCACTCCGCTGGCCTTCCTCCAGGGCACCACCGGGCGGTTGTTCAACGAGTTCGGGGTCACCTTGGCGGGGGCGGTCGTCGTCTCGAGTTTCGTGGCGCTGACGTTCATCCCCATGCTGTGTGCCAAGATACTGCGGGTGCCGACGAGCCACGGCAGGGTCTTCCAGTTCCTGGAACGCGGCTTCGATTGGCTGTCGGACCACTACGCTACCGGCCTTGACTGGGCGATCCACCACCGATGGATCGTGGTTGGTGGCGCCTTCATGACGATCCTGGTGGCGTTTTGGTCCTTCAACTCACTCAAGCGGGAATTCATCCCGGCCGAGGACCGGGGATGGTTCATGGCCATGGCAACGGCCCCCGAAGGATCCACCCCGGATTACACCGACAAGTACATCCGGCAAATCGAAGAGATCATAGGCCGGGCGGAAGGCGTCGACACGTATTTCGCCATCACCGGCGGCTTCGTGCCGGTCAACCAGGGGATCGTGTTCGCCAACCTGGATGACTGGGCCGACCGGTCGCAGACGACTCAGGAAATTCTCGATGGGATTCTCCCGCAGTTGTTCGCTATCCCCGGCGTGTTTGCCTTTGCCTTTACTCCGTCGCCGGTAGGCGGCTTCGGCCAGCCGGTCCAGTACGTCGTCAAGCACCCCAACGCCGATTCCCTCACGGCCGCGAAAGAGCGGTTCTTCCGACGAGCCAACCAGGTACCGGGCCTCGTCCGGCCGGACATCAGTCCCAAGGTCAACAAGCCCGAACTGACCATCGTGTACCATCGCGACCGGGCCGAAGATCTCGGGGTGTCGGTGCGGGACGTGGGCGCCACCCTGGAAACGATGCTCGGTGGCCGCCGGGTCAACACCTTCACCCGGCAGAACAAGCTGTATGACGTGGTGGTGCGCATGAGCCCGGAAGACCGCGCCACACCGGCCGACATCAGCGGCTTGTACATTCGCGGCCGGGGTGGAGAACTGATCAACCTCGATCAGGTGGCCGACGTGGTCGAGGGTGTGGGGCCTGCCTCTCTGGCCCACCACAACCGGGTTCGTTCGTTTACCTTGTCGGCCAGCCTGGCGCCGGGCTTCGTCCTCGGTGAAGCGATCGACTCCCTCGACGTCATCGCAGCCGAGGTGTTGCCGCCGGGTAGTTCCACGGCCTTGGCCGGGGAATCACGGGAGTATCGGGACAGCAGCAACGCGCTGTACTTCGCATTCATCCTGGCGCTGATCGTGACTTACATGGTCCTGGCCGCGCAGTTCGAATCACTGGTGCACCCGTTCACGGTGCTGATGGCGGTGCCCCTGGCCGTCACCGGTGCTTTGGTCACCCTGCAGATCTTCGGCTCCACCCTGAACGTGTACAGTCAGATCGGTCTGATTTTGTTGATCGGCTTGTCGACCAAGAATTCGATCCTGCTGGTGGAGTTTGCCAACCAACTCAAGGCACGCGGGAAGGACACCATAGACGCCGTTGAGGAAGCGGGGCGCATTCGCCTGCGGCCGATTCTCATGACCGCCATCTCGACCGTAGCCGCCTCCACCCCGATCGCGCTCGGCATCAGCGCCGGATCGGAAAGCCGAATCCCACTGGGGCTGGTAATCGTCGGAGGGATCGCCATGTCGACCGTGCTCACGTTGTTCCTGGTGCCGGTCGTCTTCGTGATGCTCGATACCGTGCACGCACGATTGAGCCGGCCGGCCAAGGTCGCCCTCGAGCCGGTTCCGGAGGCGCAATGATCCTGGCGTTCATCGCCGCCTTGCAGGTTGCCGTGCCGCAAGCCGCACCGGCGGTCGCGCTGCAGGATTCCATCCCGGTGGTCAATCTGGCCGACGCGCTCAGGCTGGCCACCAATCTGGACCCGAACTACGTAGCCGCACTGGGACGGGTCAAGAACTCGGAATGGGGTCGCCGGGCCGCCATATCGGCCTTCGTCCTGCCGGCCCTGACGCTTCAGGGGGTGTACCAGAAGTCCAACACACCCTCGTTCAACGTGGGAACCGGGGGAGCGTCGCGCACCTTCGTGTCGGCCAGCGTCATCGCCAGCTACGAGTTGTTTGCCGGCGGCCGTCGCTTCGCCGACCTGTCGTTCGCCAACGCCAGCCTGGAGGGAGCCAGGGCCGGGCAAGCGGAAGCGCGCTTCGCTTCGGCGCTCATTACCGAGGCGGCCTACTACGACGTTCTGGCCACCACCGCGCTGGTCGAGGTAGCGCGCGAGCGACTCAATCGTGCTGAGCAACAGTTCGCCATCGCCAGAGCCCGGGTGCTCTCCGGGGCGACGGTGCAGACCGATTCCCTGCAATTGTATACCGAGCGGACGCGGGCACAGGTCGACCTGCTGATCGAACGGAGCAGGTTGCGGGTTGCCCGGCTCAACCTGGGCAGTCTGATCGGTGTGACCTACCCGGTCAACGCCCAACCTCTGGGAATCGAGCGTGCCCCGGATCTCCCCATCAGCCAAGAGGATGCGGTGCGGGAGGCCCTGGAAACCGGTCCCCAATGGCGCGTGGCTCGCGCGGACGAGCGCGCCGCCGGGGCCGCCTACAAGGCCCGACTATCGGCCTACCTTCCGCAGATCAGTCTCCTGGCTACTACCTCGGCGTTCGACGAAGTGATATTCCCCTCGGCTATCCGCCGGTCTACCATCAGCATCGGAGTGAGCCTCCCGATCTGGGACGGCGGCCGGCGTGAAATCGCCGTTACCCAGGCTCGGGTGAACCGTGACGTGGCATCGGCGATCCGCGCTGATCTGGAGCGCTTCGCCCGGCGGGATGTTGCCTTCGCATTTGAGGCGTATGTAACCTCGCGATCCGCGGAAGATCTGGCCCGCGACGCCTTGGTCGCCGCGGAAGAGACCTACCGCGTTCAGACCGCACGCTATCAGGCTGGCGCCACCGACATTCTCAATCTGCTGGAGGCACAATTCACCCTGTCGCAGGCACAGGCAGGGATCGTGACGGCTCGACACACAACTCTGCTAGCGCTGGCTGGGCTCGAGGCCATGCTCGGCCGCCGGCTGTTCCCCGGGAAGGAATGATCGTGAGAAGTTCACTGGTGTGGCTCTTGAGTGTCGCCGCCGCCGCCGGATGCGCCAAGGCAGAATCGGAAGACGGCGGCGGTGGTGGAGCGGGCGGTTTCAGTATGCCGGTCGAGGTGGTAACCGCCAGAGTCGATACGGTGGTAGACGCCATCACCACCACCGGCCAGATCGAAGCCGTCCAGTCGATCCTGCTGCGGCCCGACGTCGGCGGCCGTATCGTGGAGATTCTGTTCCGTGAAGGTTCTACCGTGGCCAAGGGCGAACCGCTCTTCAAAGTGGATGATGCGGAACTCGTGGCGCAGGTGGCCAGGGCCGAAGCTGACCGCGACCTGGCCAGACAGGCGCTCGAGCGGACTGGCAAGTTGCTGGCGGAGAACGCCAGTTCCCAGGCCGACCTCGAACTCGCCGAGGCAAACTATCGCAGCAACGAGGCCCAACTGCAGTTGCTGCAGATTCGGCTCGAGCGTACTCTGGTCCGGGCGCCGTTCCGCGGCGTCGTCGGGACCCGCTCCGTCAGTCTGGGCGACTACGTGACCACGACGACCGAAATGGTTTCCTTGCAGACCTACAACCCGCAGCGGGCGGCGTTCAAGGTTCCGGAACGATTCGCCCAACGGCTGGCAGCCGGCCAGGAGGTACTGTTCCGGGTCGCCTCCCTCCCCGGGCGGGAGTTCCGTGGGGTGGTGGAGTTCGTCGATCCAGTGGTCTCGCTGCCGGCCCGCGTCATCACCGTCAAGGCGCGAGTATCCAACCGCGATCGGGTATTGCGCCCGGGGATGTTCATCGAGGTGCGTCTGGCGACCGATGTGCGACCCTCGGCCGTGATCGTGCCCGAAGAAGCCATCGTTCCGCTCGAAGGGCTGGTCATCGTCTGGGTGGTCAACGACGAAGGCACCGTCGAGCGGCGTGAGGTGACGCTGGGTGTGCGCACGCCGGGGTTCGTCGAAGTTCGCTCGGGCGTCGACGGCAACGAGCAGGTCGTCGTCGGCGGCCAGGCCCGGCTGGCGCCGGGCATGCCGGTGATGCCGATTCCCGTGGATCGCCCGCCGCCGCAGCAGGGAGGCGGGACGGACGCCGCCCCCGGCGGCCAGTCCGGTGCCGACGACCAGCCTGGCGACGGTGCCGAGGCCGTGCCGGACAGTGGGGTTTAGCACGATCAGGTCGAACGTGACACCCCGCACGCGGGCCTGGACCGTCCTGGCGCTGATAGTCCTCTTGGGGCAGCTACCCGTGGCCGGCGGCCTTCGGGCGCAGGCGGCCGGACGCTGGCGCCTAATCATGGCACCCAGTCCGATTACCGAAATCAACGGCGACCTTCGCCTGGTGGAGGCGAACGGGAAAATCTCCGGCACGCTCCTGCTCGAGACCAGCGATTCCGCTCCCGACAAAATCACCGGCACCGTGTCGGGTACCGGCGGGCGAATTGAATTTATCGTGCGGGCTTCTGCGCGGCGCTACGTCGGCCGCGTGCTTGGCGATGAAATGTTCGGCACCGTGTTTCGCGGCGAACAGACCGACGGTATCGCTTGGTTGGCCGAGCGGATCGATACCGCCGCGGATCTGTACATCCCTCTGCCGAAGTTCCGCATGCGCCAACTGGTGTTGGCCGGTGAAACATCGATGGTCACCATCCCCGGCGGATGGTTCGCCGCGCTGGACGATGCCGGCATCGATACCGACGAGATATTGAACACGTATGTCGAGCGTGCCGCCGAGAGCGGCGTACCGGCGGCCAACGAACCCATCTTGCGGACCTACAGCTACCTGCAGTCGATGGGGCTCTGGTGGCGAGATTCCATGCTCGCCGCCGCGCAGACGAGCCTGGAATCGGTCCGCGCGGGGATCCGGGACGACACCACCCGAGCCCACTTCGATTTCCTGTTCCGTCCCAACGGACGATGGCAGGTCGACATCCACCAGGTGGCCGCACACCGGGTGCAACAGAAGTTTCCCCACGTCACCTGGGAGGCGCTGAGGCCGGCGCTAGAGCTTCCAGGAGTGCAGCGCGGGCCGCTGCCGCCGCATGCGGCAGTCGCCCAACTGTTGACCTACCAGCTATTGGTACTCAGCCGCACGGATTCCATGGCATTCGCCTCACGGCTTGCCGAGATGCGCGCTGTCGAACCCGAGGCTGCCGGAGCGCTCGAGCGCATGCTGATCGGCTACGCCGAGGCGATCGAGTGGTACCCCCGGGCGATGCGGTTCCTACTGGTGACGCCATGGCTCGAGGGCCGGTCGCCCGCGGATCTCGTCAGGGCGGGTTGGCCGGATCAGGCAATCGACGCGGCGGTGCCGGAGATCAAGACCCGACTGTTCGGCCTGCCGGACGGAGCACCGCGGATAGCGCCCTCCGACTCGTTCGTGGGGATGCTGGTCGAGCCCTTGAACTGGACCGCGGGCCGCTGGTTGGAGGAGCAGGGAGCCGGCGCCCTGCTGCGTGTGCTGGGCCGGTTGCCGCCGGAAATCGAACATACGGTGCTCGAATCCGAACGGGGCCGCTTCGAAGTGACCAGCGTGGCACAACTTCGCCACGACCGACACTCCGGATTTCTCGAACCGCAAGATGCCATCATCATCGCTCCGGGTTACCACCCCGTCCTGGCGCTGGAAACGGTCATCCATGAGTGGGTGCATGTACTCCAGCAACGAGCCCGGCCGCTGGATACCTACGCCCGGCCGACGGCGGACGCCGTCTGGTGGTATTCACCGGACCCGTTCGTGGCCGAAGGGTTGGCGGAATGGTACACCGAGCTGGTGCTGCGCCCGATCGTGGAGCGCCTCCCACTGTTTGGGTTGGGTGAGGCGGAAAAACGAGCCGCCATGGCGGTGTCCCGCCCCGATGATCCCCACCTGATTGGGTACCGGCTGTTTCGCTTGCTCTACGGTGCCGGCGGGAGCGCCAGGGAACTCATCGGTGCCGCGAGCCTGGCGGGGCACGACGTCAAGGTACTCCTCGACGACTATTCGGCTCTGTTCCCTGATCTCGAAAGCAGCAACGTGCGTGACAGAATGTTTTCGGTCGGCACGGTGCAGCGCATAGTTCCGGAAGTGGTGTTCCAGATCGATGGGTTGTCACCGCTGCATCTCCAACGGCGGCTGATTCCGCCGACTCAGGACGCGCCGTAGTCCGGCAAGGGAGACTCCATGGCTCAGTGCCCCAAGTGGCATCGAGGACTGGCGGGTATTCTGCTCTTGGCACCCGCGATACTCGCCGCCCAGCAGACGACGGCCGAGCGGACCGGTTTTCGGGAAACATCGAGCTACGCCGATGTGGTGGCTTTCTTGCGAGCGCTGCAACACGAGACGACCGACATCCAGGTCGGTACCCTGGCGCAGAGTACCGAGGGCCGGGACATCCCCTGGGTCCTCGCCGCACGGCCCATGGTTGATGGACCGGTCATGGCCCACGCCAGTGGCAAGCCGGTGGTGTACCTCCAGGGCAACATCCACGCGGGCGAGGTGGAGGGCAAAGAGGTTGCCCAGATGCTGTTGCGGGATCTGACGCTGGGGCCGTTACGGTCGCTGCTGGACAGCGTGATCTTGTTGGTGGTGCCGATGTACAACGTGGACGGGAACGAACGGTTCGGACCGGGGGAGGAGCACCGGCCCGGTCAGAACGGGCCGGCCCGAGTGGGTCTCCGGCCCAACGGGCAGGGTCTCGATCTCAATCGCGACTACGTCAAGATGGAAGCCCCCGAAACCCGGGGCGCCGCCCGGCTCATCAACCGATGGGACCCCGACCTGTTCATCGACATGCACACCACCAACGGGAGCTACCACGGATATCAATTGACCTATGCCCCCGGGCTCAATCCCAACGGCGGTGCGGCCAATACCTACGTGCGAGACGAATTCCTCCCCACGGTTCGCCGCCGGGTGCGTGACCGCCACGGTCAAGAGATGTTCTGGTACGGCAATTTCCGGAACCAGACACCCGACTCACTCGACCAAGGTTGGTTCACCTACGACCCGAGGCCGCGGTTCGGCACCAATTGGTTCGGGATGCGGGGCCGGATGGCCATTCTCAGCGAGGGGTACAGCAACGCAGCGTTCGACGTCAGGGTATCCGCCAGCTACAACTTCGTTCGGGAAATCCTCGGGTTGGCGGCCGAAACGCAGGAACGGATTCTGGCCATTCGAGGCCAAACGGACTCCGCGCGACCGCAGTTCGTAGTGGTGCGGTCGCAGCGTGCACCGCCGGTCACCATGGATGTCATCGCCGAGATCACCGAGCCCGCTGAGGACGGAGCCGGCCCGTTTGCCAGGCGTAAACGAACAGGCCAGTATCGCACCATTGCCATGCCGGTGTACTATCGGTTCGACCCAGTGCGGGTGGAGGCGATTCCGGCGGGCTATCTGTTGCCGCCGGGATTGAACCACATCGCTGACCTTCTGGGTCGCCACGGAATCCGGGTGCAACGCATGGACGAACCGTGGAGCGGACCGGTCGAAGCCTTCGCCATCGACAGCCTAGAGGCGGCCCGGCGATCGTTCCAGGGACACCGGACGGTCTCAGTAGCGGGCCGGTGGCGTGACCGTGATGGCGCCGCCACACGGGGCTGGTTCTACGTGGATACAAACCAGCGGCTCGGCCTGTTAGCGGCCTATTTGCTCGAACCCATCTCGGCCGACGGCT
>SMVY01000001.1 GCA_004357415.1 Gemmatimonadota bacterium | reverse complement strand
CCTGCAGCCGGGTCTCGACTTCGACGGAGTTGCAGTACGGCTTGGCGTCGTGGAACCAGGAGGCGCCCGTGGTGGCCGGTTGTGGACCTGCGGCCGGTGTATGTGTCTGAATGGACACGACGGTCGGGGCCGTTGCCGCCATGGATTGCCAGGCAATGGTGCCGAGAAAAGCCAGAATGCAGGCCGTGCCTGCCGTGTAGAGCGCTCTCACCCGTCCTCCTTCGTTATCCGGGGGATGCGCCAGTGCCTCAAATGTGACATCTGGCCTCGTCCCGGAGGGAAGAAGGGGCAACGATCGTGCCGGGTGGGGGAGGCGCCTGGGTTAGAGGAGCAGTTGAAACGCCACCATGGCCGTGAAGCTCAACGACACGATGAGCCCCACTTCGGGTCTGGTGGCATCGGCATACGCGTCGGGCAGCAGTTCCCGGAACACCATGTAGGTCATGGCCCCGGCGGCGAAGCCGAGTCCGTAGGGCAGCACCGGAGCGAAGGTGTCGACGAACAGGAAGGCCGGCACGGCCATCAGCGGTTGCGGCAGGGAGGAGAAAATGCTCCACCGCGCGGATGATGCGATCGACGCTCCGCGGGGCCGCATGGCGGCGGTGATGGCCAGTCCCTCGGGGATGTTGTGGATGGCGATGGCGATGGTGATCAGCACCGCCAACGACTCTCCCCCCCCGAACGCCACCCCGACGGCGACACCTTCGGCGAACGAGTGGGCGGTCATCACGATCACCATGAGCAGCGCCTTCTGCGCGCCGCCGCCTTTGAGCTCCCCGAACTCCAAGCCTTCGTCCGGCAACAGGAACTGGGTGATCAGAATGAACGCCACGCCGAGGTTGGCGCCGATGATGGTCTGCCAGGTGCCGAACGGCATGCCTTCGACCACCAGCGTGAAGCTCGCTCCCAGCATCAAGCCCGCGGCGATGGCGTTGGAGAAGGCGATCACCCTGGGCGACAGGGTGCGGACGAACAAGAACGGGATGGCCCCGAGGCCGGTGGCGAGGGCCGTGATCAGTCCCGCGAGCAATACCACCACCACCGCGGGCATTGGGCTAGCCAACCAGGATGGCGTGGAGGAGTACCACGACGCTCATGGCGGCGGAGGCGGTGATGGCGATGCCGGTGGGCCCCCGCTGGCGGTAGGACTCCGGCATCAGCTCGACCAATATCAGGTAGAACATGGCGCCGGCGCTGAATCCCAAGACCCAGGGGCGGCCGCCCGCACCGATCCACGCGGCCGTCGCCACCGCCGCGGGGACGTGGGACGTCATGGTTCCGGCGGAGAGGAGGGCTGCCTTACCAGGATGCCATCCTCGTTCGATTAGGGCCGCGCTGATGGCCGCGCCCTCGGCAACGTTGTGCAACCCGAGTGTGCCGGCCATCAGCAGTCCCAGGCGCGGGTCGACCAGAAAGCCCGCGCCGATTGCCACACCCTCGGCGGCCGAGTGCAGCAGTTCGCGGGTGACGATTTGTGGCACCGTGGCCGAGGTGAGGTCCTGTGGGCGGCTCAAATCGACATCCGCCAGATTGGTAAACCGGTGGCTGGCGAACACAAAGGTGACGCCCAGCACCGAGCCGGCGATGCCGCCGACGGGTGAGAGGGTGATGCCCTGCTGCAGGAGAACGTAGCCGGCACCCAACATCAGGCCGGCGGCCAGGGCGTTGGCCCAGCCGAGCCTGGGGGATACTTCGCCGCTGACGATGACGGGGATGACGCCCAGGACCGCGGCGGCCGCCGCGGCCGCGGCCGACAGGGCGACGAGCCAAAGATCGGGCACGGCCGGAATCTAGTGCCGCTTGACCAGCGAGCGATACTGCTTGAGGTAGCGGAGAGCTTCGAGTTCCAGGCCTTGGTTCTCGTGCAGGATTGCCAGGCGGTAGTGGGCTTCCGCCAGCGAGGCATCGAGATCGAGCGCGTCCTTATAAGAGGCGATTGCCTCATCGAATCGCTCGAGGTGCTCCATCACGCTGGCGATGTTGAACCGGGCTATGGCGTGTGCCGGATCGGCGTCGCGCGCCGCTGTGTAGTGGTCGAGCGCCCGCTGGTAGTGGCCGTTGTCCTGGTCGAGCCGGCCTAGATTTACGTGGGCGTCGGCGTGTTCGGGGTCGAGTTCCAGTGCCTTGGCGTACGCCTCCAGCGCTTCGGCTGGAGCGCACGCTTCCAGTTGGCGTCCCATCTGAAAGAATCCCTCCGCCGTGGCTCCTTCGGGCGCGGTGACGGACCGCGAGACCAGGGCCACGGGATCGCCGGTCGCCACAGCGGGATCGGCGAAGGCCAAGAACAGCTGCTCCGACTCGGGGTTCCAGGTTCTGCCGCCATCGTGGACCACGATGGCGGCGGCCTCGGCGGTGATGGTCACCTCGGTGAGCGACCGTCCCTCCGGCAGTTGCTGCGCCAACGCGTGCAGCACGCGGCGCACCCGGCGGGCCGGCACCCGGGCGTTCTCGAGACGCTTGGCCGTACGGAGGAGCACCAGGTCGTGGAAGGTGAAGTAGTATGCCGGGCGGGGACCCCGGGATGGCCGCAGCAGCCCGGTGCGGGCGTAGGCGCGCACCTGGGGAGGGGACATGCCGACCAAGTCCGCTACCTCCCGCGTCCGGTATCCGGTCATCGCCGGCCGGCGCCTGGAGCGGGCCAAGTCATGAGGCAGCTCGCTTCTTGCGGGACGTGGCCCCCTCTTTCTTGGTGCCGGCCTCGTTGTCGGCTGCCGCCTTGGGCTGGGCCTTGGATGCCTTGCCCTCGGCGAGGCTGGCCTTGAGAGCGGCCATCAGGTCGATGATCTTGGCTTGGGGCTCTTCCGTGGGCTCGGCGGTGATGTCCTCGCCGTCGACCTTCTGCTGGATGGCCTCCATGACCCGGTCGGCCACGGTGTCGTGATAGACCTCCGGGCTGAAAGTGTCTGCGGACGATTGCTCGATCAACTGCTTGGCCAAGTCGAGCTCGTTGTCCTTGAGGTCGACGTGCTCGATGGGAACCTCGGACGGTTGCCGGAGCTGGGTGGCGTAGTGCAACTGCTCCATTACCAGAATGCCGTCCATGGGGCGGATGAGCACCAGGTACTGCTTCCCGCGGGTGGCGTATTGGCCGATAGCCGCGCGGCCGGTTTCGGCGAGGGCTTCGCACAGAAGCTGATAGGCCCTGGCGCCGCCCTTGTCGGTGCCGAGGAAGTAGACCTTGTCGAGCCAGATCCTGTCGACCTTGCCCAAGGGGATGAATTCGTTGATGTCGATGGAATTGGTGGCCTTCTGGTCGAGCGCCTTGATCTCTTCCGGCGTGAAGGTGACGTACTGGCCCTTGGTGAACTCGTAGCCCTTGATCATGTCGGCCTTGTCGACTTTCTCCCCGCTGTGGGCGTCGACATATTGCTGCTTGACCCGGGCGCTCGAATTCTTGTTGAGCCAGTTGAAGGAGATGGTCGCCGAGGTGTCGGCCGACGAATAGAGCTTGACCGGAACCGACACCAAGCCGAACGAGATCGTTGCTGAACCAACCACGCGTGCGCTCATAGTGCGCAACTATACGAAATCGCCCCCATGGCCGCAACAGACAACCCGTCATCCGATCGCCTCCAGCAATACCGCGCCAAGCGGACAGTGGAGCAGACGCCCGAGCCGGCGGGCACTGTCTCGCGGGCGCCGGGCCATCTGTTCGTCTTCCACCAGCACGCCGCCCGCCGGCTGCACTGGGATTTGCGGCTGGAGATGAACGGCGTGCTGATGTCATGGGCGGTTCCCAAGGGCCCCTCGCCCAATCCCGACGACAAGCGACTGGCCATCCACGTTGAGGACCATCCGGTGGAGTATGGAGACTTCGAGGGCACCATTCCCGAGGGGAACTACGGCGCCGGTGCCGTCATCGTGTGGGACCGCGGGTCGTGGGTGCCCATCGGTGATCCCGAGGAGGGTCTCGAGCAGGGCAAGCTGCTGTTCGAACTGCGCGGGTACAAGTGCAAGGGGAAGTGGACGCTGGTCAAGATCAAGAAAGAGGTGAAGGAGTGGCTCCTCATCAAGGAACGGGATGCCTACGCCGTGTGGGACGAGCACGAGTTCCCTCCGGGGTCGGTGTGGTCCGGGCTCACGGTGGAGGCGCTGGCCGAGGGGAGGGATGCGGGTGCGGCGATCCGGGCGGATCTGGTGGAGTTGGCCGTGCCGCGGTCGGCGGTGGCCCCGGAGTCGGTGGAGATCATGCTGGCGGAGTCGCGGCCACGACCGTTCAGCAGGCCCGGCTGGGTCTTCGAACTCAAGCTCGACGGCTACCGCATCATCGCCGGCCTGCGGGAGGGCCAGGTAGTACTGCTGACCCGGAACGGACACGACGTCACGGCGAGTTTTCCGGAAATCGCCAAGGCCATCCGGGCACTGCCGTATGAGGCCCTGGTACTCGACGGCGAGTTGATCGGCCTCGACGACAAGGGCCGGCCGTCGTTTCAGCGACTGCAGCGGCGGGCCAAGCTGACCCGGCAGCTCGAGGTGAAGCGCGCCGCGCTCGAGGCGCCGACGACGTTCTTTGCGTTCGACCTGTTGGGGTTCGAGGATTTCGATCTGCGCAACCTGCCACTCACGGAACGCAAGGCGATGCTCAGGCGGATACTCCCCGAGGTGGGGGCCGTGCCGTACGTCGAGCACTTCGAGGAAGAAGGCGAGGCCCTGTTCGATCGGGTGCGCGACCTGCGGTTGGAGGGGATCGTGGGCAAGAAGGCCGACGCGCCCTATCGGGGAGGTCGGTCGGCGGATTGGGTCAAGATACGCGCCGACCTGGTGGACGATTTCGTCGTGGTCGGCTTCAGCGCCCCGAAAGGGTCGCGCACGGGGTTCGGCGCCCTGCACCTGGCCGACTACGTAGATGGGGAGCTGACGTACGCCGGCCGAGTGGGGTCCGGGTTCTCGAGCGATGACCTGGACGAGGTGCGCCGGCAACTGGAACAGCGAATACGGCCGGACGCGCCATGCACCGGTCCAGTGCCCCCGTCGGGAGACCACACCTGGGTGGAGCCCGAACTGATGTGTGAGGTGCGTTATAAGGAATGGACCGGTGACGGCGTCTTGCGCCAGCCGGTGTTCCTCAATTTCCGGGACGACAAGCCGCTCGAGGAGTGCATCCGCCACGTCAGCAGTCCGGCACTCGACGAGCCGTCCGCCCTCGAGGCGCCGGAACCGGTAGAGCGGGTGGTGCGCTTCTCCAACCTCGACAAGGTGTTCTGGCCCGATGACGGGTACACCAAGGGTGACCTGATCAACTACTACCGGGAAGTCGCTCCCTGGGCGCTACCGTTCCTGAAGGACCGGCCGGTGGTGCTGACGCGCTATCCCGACGGGATCGACGGCAAGTCGTTCTTCCAGAAGGACGCCCCCAAGTTCGTACCCGAGTGGATGCACCTCGAGCGGATGTGGAGTGAAGAATCACAGCGCGACATTCTCTACTTCGTGGCCGACAACGTCGAGTCGCTGGAGTACATCGCCAACATGGGGACCATCCCGCTGCACCTGTGGGCCAGCCGGGTGGGGACCATCGAACGGCCTGACTGGGTGATTCTCGACCTCGACCCCAAGGACGCTCCGTTCAGCGACGTCGTCACCCTGGCGCAGGCGGCTCACCAACTCTGCGCCGACGTGGGGTTACCGAATTACCTCAAGACCAGCGGCTCGTCGGGACTCCACGTCCTGATACCACTCGGCCGGCAGTGCACTTACGAGCAGGCCAAGTCGATCGGGGAGTTGTTTGCCCGGATCCTGGCCGCGGAACACCCGGACATCGCCACCATCACCCGGCGGCCATCGGCCCGGGAGGGGAAGGTGTACCTCGATTACCTGCAGAACGGGCGGGGGAAGCTGGTGGTGGCTCCGTATAGTGTCAGGCCCTTGCCGGGGGCTCCGGTGTCGACGCCGCTCGATTGGGACGAGGTCGGCAGCGGCCTCGATCCCAGTCATTTTACCATCGCCACCGTGCCCCGGAGGATGCAGAGCATGGAAAAACGGTTGATGGAACCGGTGATTAACGAGGTTCCCGATCTGGCAGGGGCGCTGGAGGAGCTGGGAGCTAGGAGCTAGGGGGTGGGCGGTGGACGACATCAATGCATCACCTATCACCCATCACTAATCACCTATGAGACGGTTTCATAGGTGATTGGTGATAGGTGACTGGGGATTAACGGCTCAATAGGTGATAGGTGATAGGCGATAGGTGACGGCTGACACTGACGTCTGACAGCTGGAAAGGCGTCCCCAAGGTGGAACGTTGGTGGGAACCCGCTCGACATCGGGGTGTGTTTCCTGTAGTATGATTATCGTCACCAGAGTATCAGCAGCCAGGATTGGCGGGAGGATGATGTGCCCAGGATAACGAGTGTGTTGGTGCTGCCGTTGGCGTGGTATGCCATGGGCTGCGCTGACGGCAAGGCGGGTGGCGACCAGGGTGCCGATTCCGGCCGGGATCTCACGACGGTGAATTCCGACATCGGTGGTGATGGCGTGGCGTCCGACCTGGAGTTGGGCCGGACCGATGCTCCACCGGAGACGCCGGTTACGGTGGCCGTAGAGCCAGCCCCGGAAACGAGCGGGACGGCCGGATCTTCCGATTCCGAAGTTCGGGAACCTGCGCCGGCGCTGGTGTCGTTCATCGACGGCATCGATTTGGCCAGCGAACCACGGATGATTGACGCGTCACTCCCGATACTCGGGGCTGGGTCGGGTACGCTGCTTCGGCCGGGGGTAACGGTGGCTGCGGCGGGGAATCCGATCGACTTGTTCCGGCCCACGCGGGCGGGTGAGAGCCCGTGGCCCGAAGCCCGTACCGGTGAATTCCCGACCGTCAGTCGGGACGGCATGGGGTTGGTCATAGGGAGGGGCGGCGGGGGACATTGCCCGGCGCCGGGCCTCCACTGACCGGCTTCAGACTGACCGTGTTGATCGAAAAAGCCGCCGGACATTGGGTCCGGCGGCTTTGTTGTTTCGGTGTCTTGCGGCACGAAGGCCCGTCCCATGGGGGACGGGCCTTCTCTCGTGCGGCAGGCGAGATCGTGTTGCGGTTACGATCGCGTGATGATCTTCTGACCGCACTGGGTGTGCTCGATGGTGATGGT
>SMVY01000007.1 GCA_004357415.1 Gemmatimonadota bacterium | reverse complement strand
CTCGCCCCGGATTACCAGATCTACTTCCTGATCCCAGTCGTCGACCGTCACGGCGAACTGGTACGTCCACTGCCCTAGCCGGTCTCGCACCAGGACGTCACCGCACTGCCGCGCCGGCGTCTGGTGGTGGGTTCCCAATAGCACATCGATGAACGTCTCCTCGCCGGGATCCATTATCACCCGAAGGCCCACCGCCTCATCGGAGCTGAGGCCCAGCTCGCGGCAGGTGCCCGGATAGCGCGCCTCGGCTCCCGGCGGCGCGGCCTCGGTGTCGGCGATATCGCGGCGGGAGCAGCGGCACGGGTACACCAAGCTCTGGTGGCGCAGCCCTGCGATGACCTCGGCATACCGGTTAGCGCGGTCACTCTGACGATAGGGTGATGGACCATGCCGCAGTGCCTCGATCGGGGGCTCGTCGGGCTCGAGGCCGAGCCATTCGAGGTCGTCGAGGATGGCGGACTCGAAGTGGTCGCGGGAACGCCCGCGGTCGTGGTCTTCGATGCGGAGCAGCACCCGGCCGTGGTGGCGGCGGGCCAGTCCCCACACGTAGACCGCGTTGACCAGGTGTCCCAGGTGGAGGAGCCCTGTGGGTGCCGGCGCAAACCGGGTGACCGGCGCGTGGTGGATGGATGGGGCGATGGGGCGATGGGTGAGTGGTTTGGTGGTCGAATCCCTGAGGGCCCGGGGCCGTCGTTGCCAGATCACCGCAGCCGAGGGCGACATTGGGATCGTGTCCTGATTGCCAAGTATGCTGACAAACCGGCAGCCGCGCCACCCGGGGGGGCTCCGTGCCCTCAACGAAATTGCCACCGCGGCCGGCGTAGGCATGGTGTTGGAGGAGCGGGCGTTCCCCATCCCGGGGCCGGTGGAAGCCGCCTGCGAGATGTTGGGACTCGATCAGCTCTACGTGGCCAACGAGGGCGTGCTGGTAGCGCTGATTGCCGCCGACGCGGCCGAGCAGGCACTCGAGGTCATGCGGGCCCACCCATCTCATACCTAGTTAAGGTGTTTATTCACAATAACTTGGATTGACACCAGAGACGGCCGCTTGAGCGGGGAGCGAAACTACCCTATCTTTTGACAGAATTGTTAAACTAAAATGACAACCATGCCTGAGCCCACGACCAAGTCCGAACCGCAGGAAACCGAGCAGCGTATCTTCGAGGCCGCCCTGTCGGTGTTCGCCAGTAAGGGGCGCGACGGCGCCCGGATGCAGGAGATCGCCGATCGAGCCGGCATCAACCGCGCGCTGCTGCACTACTACTTCCGCACCAAGCAACAACTCTACCAGGCGGTCTTCGCCCACCTGTTCCAGCAGTACGTCAACTCGTTCAGCGAATCGCTGCAGCTCGACGGCACCTTCGGCGAGAACCTGCGGCACTTCATCGACCGGTACATCGACTACGTGCGTGAGCACCAGGACATGGCCCGGTTGATGATGAACGAGAACCTCGCTGGTGGGTCGTTGCTGGGTGAGCACCTGGCCAAGGCGTTTGCCACCAAGGGGTCGCCGCAACAGAAGATGCAGCAGGCCATTCGCAAAGCCGTGGAAACCGGGGAGATCCGTCCCGTGTGCCCCAGGCAGACGATGCTCACCATCATTTCGTCGTGTGCCTTCTTCTTCCTGATTGCGCCCACGGTCAAGGTCATGAACCCGCTGGCGGCCACCGACTTCGACGCCTTCATCGAAGCCCGCAAGCAGCACGTGTTCGAAGTGCTGTACCGCGGGCTAGCCCTGAAGGATGAGGCGACATGATGCGGCGCGAATCACTCGTGGCCGGCCTCATGCTCTCCATCCTGGCGGCGGGCTGCTCGTTCGCCCCCAAGCAGGCCCAGCCTGTGGTGGTGGCCGACATCCCCGATGCCTACCAATCGGCGCCCGACAGTGGCAGCTACCAGCCTCAACAGTGGTGGACGGTGTTCAACGATCCGGTGATGGACCGCTTGGTCGACACCGCGCTGGCCGCCAACCTCGACCTGCGGGAGGCGGTGGCGCGGGTGGAAGAGGTTAGGCAGCGCTACCGCATCGCCCGGGCCGACCTGGTTCCCTCGGTGGGAGTCACGGCGGACGCCACCCACAGCACCAGCCCGGCCAACGTGGGCTTCGGTGGTGAGTTCGGCGGAGGGACAATCGACCGGTTCGACTTCACCACCTACAGCGCGTCCTTGGGGCTGTCCTATGAAATCGACTTCTGGGGCCGGGCCAACAACGACACCAAGGCCGCCGTCAGCGACTTTCTGGCAACCGAATCCGATTACCGCACGGCCCGCCTGGCGGTGATCTCGGCGACGATCTCCACCTACCTGGAAATCGTGGACTTGCAGCGGCGGGTGACGCTCACGGGACTGAACGTCGAGCTCCTGGCCGACCGGGCCGACCTGACCGACAAGAGGTATTTCCGTGGGCTCACCTCGTCGTTCGAGCTCTACACGTTCCGCTCGCTCTACCGGAACACCCAAGCCGGCTTGCCGGTGCTGGAGAGCCAACTGGCGGACGCAGAGGGGCGGCTGGCCGTGTTGTTGGGCCGTTATGCCGGCAGCCTGGACCAACTCCTGGAGGTTGGGGAGGGAGAGGAATCACCGGCCATCGTGCTCGATCCGGTACCGGCCCGACTCCCGGCGGCGCTCCTCGAGGAACGACCCGACGTCATGGCCGCGTGGCGCCGGATGGAAGCCGCTCGTTTCCGCATCGGCGCCCGCAAGGCGGAGCTCTACCCCGCCATTCGGTTGAACGCCAGCGCGGGGCTCCAGTCCTCATCGGTGTCGAACCTGTTCCGGGTGGATCAGTATTTCCTGAACCTGCTGGGCGGCCTCACGGCGCCGCTTCTCCAGGGCGGTCGTCTTCGGGCCAACGCCAGTGCCTCCGAGGCGCTGTTCCAGCAGCGGGCCTCAGCCTACGTGCGGACGGTACTAACCGCGTACAGCGAAGTGGAAACCAGCCTGCAGAACCTCGAGAACCAGAAGGAACGCTACGACTTCCTCCAGCGGCAGCGGACCTCCGCGCAGGGGTCGGTCAATTTTCAGCTTCGTTCGCTGGAGCGCGGTGTCGGCAGGTACATCGAGTACCTCGACGCCCGGAGCAACCTGGTGGCCGTCGAGACCAATCTCTCCTCGTCAGAGCGAGCCCTGGCTGAAGCGCGCTTGGGCGTGCATCGCGCCCTGGGCGGGGCGTGGGTGTTGGACGACGATCTAAACGAAACACTACAACAGCAGTATCGCCGGCTGGGAGATGACCTGGTGCCGGTCGAGAATTCCGGCGATGGAATCCAGGAATCTGACGTAATCGGAACCAACGGGGATGTCGGGCAATGAACCCATTCAAGAAGACTCTTCATGCTTTTGGGCGCCTTAGCTCGCGGATGAAGGGAATCGTCATCCTGCTGGTGGGTGTGATCGGCATGATACTGTTGATCGTGCTCCGACCGCGACCAGCAATCCAGGAACCACTTCGACTTCCCCCACTGGTAGCTACGGTAGCTGTCGATGCCCGGCATGGCCGCATTCAAATCAGAGGCAACGGCACCGTCCGTCCTCGAAGTGAAGTGGTCCTGGCGCCGCAGGTGGGTGGCCTGGTCGAGTGGGTCTCCCCCGCCCTGGTGTCGGGCGGCCGCTTCGCTGCCGGCGAGGTGCTCCTCAGGGTGGAGCCGGCCGACTACCACAACGCGGTCGAGATCGCCTCGGCCGAGGTGGCTCAGCGGCGTGTGGAAGTGCTCCAGGCGGAAGAAGAAGTCACCCTGGCCCGGGACGAGTACCAGCGGCTGCGTGAGCGCGAGGGGATCGAGCTGGCCATCGACTCTACCGAGCTCGGCAGTCTCATCTTCCGCGAGCCGCAGCTCGAAGCGGCCCGGGCGTCACTGCGGCGGGCTCTGGCCCGGCTGGAAGACGCCAAGTTGTCGCTCGGGCGCACCCGACTCCGAGCACCGTTCGACGGCGTGGTCCGAGCGGAGAGCGTGGACATCGGTCAGTACGTGGCACCCGGCCAAGGAATAGCCACCATCTACACTACCGACGAAGTCGAAATCGTCGTGGCGCTCACCGACGGAGAGGCTGCGTTGGTGGACGGCTTGTGGGACGCGCGGGCGGGCAACGCGGTGACCGCCATTCCGGCGAGCATAAGCATCACCTTCGGTGGCCGGCACTATCAATGGGCGGGTTATGTCGATCGCGCCGAGGGAGCACTCAACGCAGAAACCCGAACCGTGGATGTAGTGGTACGGGTTCCGGACCCATTCGTCACCGATTCGGCTGGTACCCGGCCACCGCTCCTTCTGGGTACCTACGTGGACGTGAGCATTCAGGGAGTCTCGCTGGATCACTACATAGTCCTCCCGCAAGCGACCTACCGTGACGGCGACGTGCTGTGGACGATCGAGTCCGACACCATGCTGCGGATCGTTCCGGCCGAGTTCATTCAGGAAGTGGACGGCCAGGTGTATCTCCTGGCCGGCCTGGCTGACGGAGCGTTGGTGGTAATCAGTCCGCTCGCCGTCGTGACCGACAGCATGACCATCCGCGTGGCGGAGGACCCCTCGTCATGAAGCGCGCGATTGCCTGGATGGCCAACCACGGGGTCGCGGCAAACCTGCTGTTGGTCCTGTTGCTGGCGGCGGGTCTCTTCAGTCTCCCCAACATCGTGCAGGAAGTGTTCCCCGAGTTCGATCTCGACGCCATCCAGGTTCAGGTCCTCTACCCCGGCGCCTCGCCTGAAGAGATCGAAGAGGGAATCATCCAACGGATCGAGGAGCGGATCGAATCGGTCGAGGGCATTCGACGGCTGACATCCACGGCCAGCGAGGGCGTCGGGGTGGTGATCGCCGAACTCAACACGGGCCACGACAAGGCCCGCGCCCTCGACGAGATCAAGGCCGAGATCGACCGGATCGTGAGTTTTCCGGTCGACGCCGAAGAACCGGAGGTGTCCGAGGTCTCCAACCGGACCAGGGTCATCGAGATCGCGCTGTACGGCCACGTGTCTGAGCGCTCTCTCAAGGAACTGGCCAACCGGGTGCAGGACGATCTGGCCACCATGCCGCAAATCTCCTTGGTGCAGACCGACGCCGTCAGAGCCTACGAGATTTCTATCGAGGTATCGCTCGACGCCTTGCGGGCTTACGGCTTGCGGCTGGACGACATCGCCCGGGCGGTTCGGGCAGCCAGCCTCGACCTTCCGGGCGGCAGGGTGGACACCCGTGACGAGGAGATCCTCGTCCGCATCGAGGGCCAGAATTACACGGCCAAAGATTTTGGCGAGATCATCGTGCGCGGCACGCGCAGCGGGGCCGAGCTCCGGCTGGACCAGGTCGCCACCATACGGGACGGCTTCGAGGATGCCGATTTGCTGTCACTGTACGATGGCCAGCCGGCCGCGTTCGTCCGAGTCTTCCGCACAGCCGACGAGCAAGTACTCAAGATCGTGGACGTGGTAGAGCATTACTTGGCCGAGCAACTCGAGCCGTCGTTGCCCAGGGGAATCAAAGTCGCCATCTGGGCCAACGAAGCCGACAACCTGCGGAGCCGTATCGACCTGCTGACAAGGAATGGGCTGATCGGCCTGATGTTGGTGCTGGTGGCACTGTCCCTGTTCCTCGATCTGAGACTGGCGTTCTGGGTGGCTGTCGGCATCGGATTGTCGTTCGTGGCAACGTTCGCCGTCATGCCCATGCTCGGCGTATCCATCAACATGTTGTCGCTGTTCGGGTTCATTCTGGCGATCGGCATCGTGGTAGACGACGCCATCGTCATCGGCGAAAATATCTACGCCCAGCGAGAACGCGGGACCGGCCCACTGGAGGCGGCCGTCAACGGCGCACAACGGATTGCGGTGCCGGTGACCTTTGCGGTGCTCACGACCGTGGTGGCGTTCACGCCGCTGCTGTTCGTTCCGGGGACTATCGGTAAGTTCCTCATGAACATCCCGCTCATCGTTATTACGGTGTTGCTGTTCTCGTTGGTGGAGTCGCTGTTCATCCTCCCCCATCACCTCTCGCACCTGCCCGAGCACGCCCACGCTCGGCTGCCCCTGTGGCTGGGGTTCTTCCAGCGAGCCCAGGACTACGTGCAACGACGGCTGCAGCAGTTCATCGACGGGCCGGTCACCCGCAGCGTGACATATGCCGTCCATCACTACTGGGTGGTGATCGCCGGCGCGGTGTCGCTCCTGCTTATCACCGGCGGGGTGCTGGCGGGCCGATACATCGGATTCAGCTTCCTGCCGCGGATCGAGGGCGACCAGGTGATCGCCCAACTCGAGATGCCGCCCGGGACGCCAGCCACACGAACTCGCCAGGTGGCTGAATACCTGGAGCAAACCGGCAGGGCGGTGGCGGCCACGTTCCAGGCGGACCTACCGGACGATCACCCCTCGTTGGTGAGGGCGGTTTATCTGAGTGTCGGCCGCCGGCCTTCCATGGCCGGCGGGCCGGGCATCGGCGCCGGGCCGACATTCATCGAATCCAACATCGCCGAAGTGACCTTCCGCCTGCTCGAGCCCGAAGACCGGAAACTGAGTGCGGTGGAGTTCGAGCAGGCGTGGCGCCAGCGGGCCGGCGAAATTCCCGGGGCACGCACACTGAGCTTCAGCTCCCAGGTAATCAACCTGGGGGCCCCGGTTCAGGTGGAGATCTCCCATCCGGACAACGCCACGCTGAACACCGTCGTCGCCGGCATCGAGGCCAGCCTCCGGCGCTATACCGGAGTGTTCGACGTGCGCAACGACCAAATCCGGGGCAAACGCGAGGTGCAGCTCGAATTGAAGCCACGAGCCCGCTCGCTGGGCGTGACGCTGGACGACATGGCTCGGCAGGTACGGGCGGCGTTCTTCGGTGCCGAGGCGCTGCGGATACAACGCGGCAGCGAGGAGGTGCGGGTCTACGTGCGGTTGCCGGAGGACGAGCGCAACACGCTGGGAGACATTCAGGCATATCGGATCATGACGCCAACCGGGGCGGCCATCCCGTTGTCGGAAGTGGCGCAGGTCACCTTTGGCACTGCCCCAGCCACCATTCGCCGGCTCGACGGGAGGCGGATCGTCACCATCACGGCGGACGTCGACCAGGCCGTCATCACCGGCCAGGAGGTCAACAGCGAATTGACCAACCGGATCCTTCCCGCCATTCAGCAGCGCTACCCCGGCGTACGGTACACCTTCGGCGGGGAGCAACGGGAACAAACCGACGCCATCGGCGGCATCGTCACGGGGTTCCTGCTGGCGGCGTTGGTCATGTACGCCTTGCTGGCGATCCCGTTCGGGTCCTATGTCGAACCACTGATCATCATGGCGTCGGTGCCCATGGGCTTCGTTGGCGCAGCCTTTGCCCACCTGGTGATGGGACTGGATCTGGGGCTGCTCAGCATCTTCGGCATCGTGGGCGTGAGCGGTGTGGTGGTGAACGACTCGCTGGTGTTGATCGATTTCATCAACGAGGAGCACCGGGCCGGCAAGCCGATGGCCGAAGCCATAGTGTCCGCCGCCAGGACCCGATTTCGCCCCATCCTCCTCACCTCGCTCACCACATTCCTCGGGGTATTCCCGCTCATCATCGAACGGAGCCTGCAGGCGCAGTTCCTGGTGCCGATGGCGGCGAGCATCGGCTTCGGCGTCGTGTTCGCCACGGCCATCATCATGGTCCTGGTACCGGCCCTGACCATGTTGCAAGCGGACGTGGTAGCGTGGCGGGCGCGCCGGGCACCACCCTCGCGAACAGGCCTCGAGACCGTTTCGGGCCCGTAGCCGGGCAGGTGCTACTCAGGTAATTGGGTATCAATCGTCATCGGGGCGGCGTAGGGGCATGGGACCCTGTGGCCCCTAGCCACCGATGGCATCGGGATGCATGTTGTTGCACTGATTCTGAACGCCATAGGGCTCGAGGCCGTGCCGAGTGGGGGCCAGCACATGCCACTCCTGAAACAACTGCCACACCGGGGGGCCCACGCTCCCCGGATACAGGTCCGCGCGGCGACGCCGCAGGACTCCACTTTCCTGGCTCAGATCATCCTCCGGGCCGGGAGGTGTCATCTCGCCAAGGGATACTGGGATCTCGCGGTGGAGGAGGATGGCTACGACCGTCTCGACCTCATCGAGATGCTCACGGTTATGGACGCTCG
>SMVY01000062.1 GCA_004357415.1 Gemmatimonadota bacterium | reverse complement strand
CGGGGCGCCGGGTGACGTGGTCATTCTCGACCCGGGTGTTCGCTGGAAGTTCGATCCCCAAGCGTCGTTCTCCAAGAGCCGCAACACCCCGTTCGCCGGCGAGACTCTAGTGGGGAGGGCCGATCTGACCATAGTGCGGGGGAAGGTGGTTTACCGGAGGGAAGGGTGATGGCGTGAGCGAGGCAGCGGCCGACCAGATCGTTGCCTGCTGCAACCGATTGTGGATGGCGGGGCTGATGGCGGGTCTGAGCGGCAACGTCTCGGTCCGGCTGGGGGACGATCGCTTCCTGGTCACACCGGGCGGACTCGCCAAATCGGACCTCCGGCCAGAAGACCTGGTGGAGGTGGATGGCGGGGGGCGCCGTGTTCGTGGTTTTCAGAATCCCACCAGCGAGTTAGATTTGCATCTTCGGATCTACCGCGAGAGCCCGGCCTGCGGGGCGGTGGTGCACGCCCACCCGCCGACGGCCACGGCCTTCGGGATCGCCGGCGAAACCATCGACACCGACGTACTCCCCGAAGTGGTTCTCCTGCTGGGCGAGGTTCCCTTGGCGCCCTATGCCGGGCCCGGTACGCCGGCGCTCGGCGACCAGGTCGCCCGGTACGTGGCGGGACACACCACGGTGCTGCTGGCCAACCATGGGGCCGTGTGCTGGGGGCCGGATCTGGCCACCGCCAGGGCCCGAATGGAAACGCTGGAGCACGCCGCCAAGATCATCCACTCGGCCCGCAGCCTCGGCCGGGTCAACCGGCTCACCCGCGAGCAGCGGGACGAACTCGATACCCGCAGAAGGACACCTCGGAATGGCTAAACGTGCCAAGACCATCGAAGACCTGCTGGCCGAACGAGAACAGTTCGCAATGTGGCTCACCCGGTTGGATGAGAGTACCGACCTGGCCTCTGAAAAGGTGCGAGACAAGGTCCGGGACGACTACCAGCAACGGCTCGAGTCGGTCATGGAGGAGCTTGCCTCGCATAGCGACAGCATCGCGGAACAATTGGCCGACCACCGGGGCACCCAAGAGGATCTGACGGCGCGCGACACCAGCGCACGTGAGGAATTGGCCGAGGCGGAGGTGCGGCATACTGTCGGCGAATACGACGACGACGAGTGGAAGAAGCTCAAGGACATGGCCGACGAGCAAATCGAGCAGATCGGCAGCGAACTGAAGGATGTGACGGTCGAGATCGATCGCCTGGCCGGCGTCCAGGCGCTCATCGCCTCACGGCCCGCGTCAACGGAGCCGGAGGCTGCCGCCGCTGAGGAAACCTCCGAGGATGTCGAGGACTCGGTCATTTCAATCAGTGCCGGCGGGGACGACGAGGACGACGGCAGTTCGGTGGGCGCTCCCAAGTTCATACCCAGAGGCGCCGACGCGGGCGGTGAGTCGAGCGCGCCGCGGACCCTTCGATTCCCCGGAGCGGACACTAAGGATGACTCGCTCGACGAGCTCGACTTCCTGAAGTCGGTGAGCGACGACGAGTCCACTGGACCGGCAACCGGGGGCATGGCCGCGGCGGGAGAATCCGAGAGTGCTCCCGACGTGGCCACCTCCTCGGTGGAGTCGGACATAGGTGGCCAGTCGCAGGCCAAGACGCTCAAGTGCGCCGAATGCGGCGAACTGAATCGTCCGACGGAGTGGTACTGTGAGCGGTGCGGTGCCGAGCTGGCGTCGTTGTAGCCACCCAAGGGAGGCAGCAGGGTAGGCCGGAAACACGAAAGGGCGCCTTGGGGGCGCCCTTGGTCGTTACCGGTGGGTGGCCTGCCTCAGGCCTTGTTGGTAACGGCCTTGTGCAGGCGGCTCTTCTGCCGGTTGGCTGCGTTCCGATGGATCAGGTTCTTGCCGGCGGCCCGGTCGATGAGGACCTCGGCCTGCTTCAGGGCCGCCGTCGCCTCGTCCTTGGTGGCCGCCCCGCGGACCTTCTTGATGGCGGAACGAAGCTGGCTCCGGTGCTCCTTGTTGCGCAGGGTACGGGATTCGGTTTGACGCTGGCGCTTCTTGGCGGACTTGATCTGCGGCACGACACCCTCGTATTGACTAGTAGGAAAATGATACCGCCCGG
The DNA here is from genome assembly GCA_004357415.1 of Gemmatimonadota bacterium. Lineage (GTDB taxonomy): Bacteria > Gemmatimonadota > Gemmatimonadetes > Gemmatimonadales > GWC2-71-9 > N074bin45. The sequence continues at coordinate 4,494 of SMVY01000062.1, read as the reverse complement.
CAGCCGGGCAAGCATAAAAGATAGAAACCGAGTATGCCATCGTCAAGTGGGGCAATGCTTTGACTTGCCCGGCCGCGGGGTATAACTTGCCCCGGTTCGGGCCGGAGGCCCGTCGCCACGGCCCGTACCGGCCGTCGCTTTCATCCCGGGAATCCCTTTATGACCGATACCATCCAGGCCGCGGCTCCGGCTGTCCCTGGTGAGGGGGGGGGCGGCTTCGTCGTCCGCCTGGATGGGTTTTCGGGGCCTCTAGACCTGTTGCTGCATCTCCTGCGCGAGCAACAACTCGAAATCGCCGACATCGCCATCGCCACCATCGCCGACCAGTTCCTCAAGACCATCGACACGTTGGGGCTCAACGAGGCCGCCGACTACCTCGAAATGGCCAGCCGGTTGCTCCGCCTCAAGATCCAGATGCTGTTGCCGCGTCACGGCGACGAAGAAGGTTGGGAGGATCCCCGGGCCGAACTGGTACGGCGGCTGCTCGAGTATCAGCAAGTCAAGGAAATCGCCGTCTGGATGGAGCAGGGGATCGAACGGCGGGCGGCCCGATTCGGCCGCGGCTACCTCCCGCCGGCACCTGAGGTACCCCAGCTGCCGGTGACGTTCGAGATGCTGGAGCTGCTGCAGGCGGTCGAGCGGGTTATCGGTGGCATTATCACGCCGGTGCTGCACCGGGTGGTGCCCCGGCCCCTCAACGTGGAGGCCGCCACGGCGCGGATCGAGGCGCTGCTGCGGGACCGCCCCCGGATCTCCTGGCTCGATTCCCTGGGAGCCAACCCGACACTCACTGACGTTCTGTCAACCTTGCTGGCCCTGTTGGAGATGGCCCGGCGCGGTGTGGTGCGGATCGTCCAACCGGCGCCGTTCGCGCCTATCGTCATTGCCCGTGAATCCACTCAGCCAACTCATTGAAGCCGCGCTGTTCGCCGCGGCCCGTCCCGTGACCGTCGAAGAACTCGCCTCCCTCGACCCCGACGCCAGCGTGGCCGACGCCAGGGCGGCGCTCGACCAGTTGCGCGAGACCTACGACTTCAACCAGCACGCGGTCGAGATCGTGGAACTGGCCGGTGGCTATCAGATTCTCACCCGGCCCCAGTTCGCGGCCGCGCTCGAGCGGGCGCAACTCCACATCAGGACCCCGAAACTGACCGCGGCGGCCCTCGAGACGATGTCCGTGATCGCCTACCGGCAGCCGGTGGGGAGGGCGGAAATCGAGGAAATCCGTGGCGTGTCCGCCGGTGGCGTGCTGAGGACGCTGCAGGAGCGAGGCCTGATCGAAGTCGTCGGTCGCAGCGAAGGCATGGGCCGGCCGTTGCTCTACGGTACCACCATGCATTTCCTCGAGATGCTGGGTCTCACCGATCTCACAGACCTCCCGCAGGCGGAAGAACTGACCATTGCACTCCAGCCGCCAAAGCTGCTGGAGTCGGACGACGACGACGCGGAAGCCTCGGTGCCGGCCGAATCATGACCGAGATGCGGGTGCAGCGGGCCCTGGCCCAGGCAGGCGTCGCCTCCAGACGGGCGGCGGAAGAACTCATCCGCGCGGGCAAGGTCCGGGTCGACGGGAAGGTCATCGGTCTGGGCGCCAAGGTCGATCCCACCACCCAGCGGATCACGGTCGGGCGCCGGGTGGTGGCCGTTCAGCCGAGGCGCTGGATCCTGTTCCACAAACCGCTGGGTGTGGTGACCACCACCAATGACGAGCGCGGGCGTCCCACCGTGTTCGAGTACCTTCACAAGCCGGCGGGCCTGGCCTACGTGGGCCGGCTCGACGTGATGACCACCGGGCTGTTGTTGCTCACCAACGACGGCGAAGCGCTCCACCGGCTTACCCATCCGCGATACCATATCCCCCGTCGCTACTCCGTGCTGGTTCACGGCGTCGGTACGGAGACCCTGCAGAACCTGATGAAGCGACGTATCGTTCTGGATGACAGGGCGGTGGAGCCGCTCAGGGTAAGTGTCAGACCGGGACGCCAAGGGCGGAGCATCATCGACGTCACGCTCACCGAGGGAAGAAACCGTATCGTCCGTCGCTGGGTTGAAGCCATGGGCGCGCGGGTGGAGCGACTGGCCCGGCTGTCGTACGGCCCGATCCGACTGGGGAAGCTCCCCGTCGGCCAGTCGCGTCCGTTGGAACCGAAGGAGGAGGTGGCGTTGTACCGCGCCGTGGGCCTAGACGTACCGGAAGATCTGAAACAGAGCCGATCGAGAGTTCGTCGGTGAGAGAACTCCTTGGGGGACGTAGATGAGCGGCACCAACGTCGAAGTGGACATCCAGAGCAGCCAGGAATTCACCCAGATGCAGGCGGCTCTGGCACAGGTCGGCCGGCGTGTGGTCGGGCAGGAGATGATGGTCGAACGGCTCCTGATCGGCCTCGTCACCGGCGGGCACGTGCTGCTCGAGGGGGTGCCCGGTCTGGCCAAGACGCTGGCGGTCAGCACCCTGTCCGAGATCATCTCGGTCAAGTTCTCCCGTATCCAGTTCACCCCGGACCTGCTACCCGCCGACGTGATCGGCACCATGGTGTTCAACCCCAAGACCCAGGATTTCTCGGTCAAGAAGGGGCCCATCTTTGCCAACATCGTCCTGGCGGACGAAATCAACCGGGCGCCGGCCAAGGTGCAGGCCGCGCTGCTAGAGGCGATGCAGGAACGGCAAGTGACCCTGGGGGGAACCACCTTCCCGCTCGACGAGCCGTTCCTGGTGCTGGCAACGCAGAACCCCATAGAGAGCGAAGGCACCTATCCGCTGCCCGAGGCGCAACTGGACCGGTTCCTGATGAAGGTGCGGATCGGCTATCCCTCTCGCGACGAGGAACGGGAGATACTGGCCCGGCTCGGTGGCGATGAGGTGATTCCCGTCGAGTCTGTGTTGACTCCCGAATTGATCCGCCAGGCGCGGGCGGACATTGCGGACCTCTACCTCGATCAGAAGCTGGCCGACTACATCGTCGATATCGTGCGGGCCACGCGGGCGCCGGACGAGATCGGTCTCAAGGACCTGAAACCGTTGGTCGCCTTCGGCGCGTCGCCCCGGGCCACCCTGGCCCTGGCCCGGGCCTCCAGGGCCCACGCCTACATCCGCGGGCGGAACTACGTCATTCCCGAGGACATCCGCGCTCTGGCCCCGGACGTGTTACGCCACCGTATCGTGCTGACGTTCGAGGCCGAGGCCGAAGACATGGATAGTGACGACATCATCACCCGCGTGCTCGACACTGTCGAGGTTCCTTGAGCAGGGAGCGTGGAGCGGGGAGCTGGGAGGCATTGCCGGCCGCGTCGCAACTTGCCTCTCGGGAATTGCCTCCCGCTCACTGATCGTATGCCACCGGTTCCACCTGAAGTCCTCCGTCAAGTCAAAGGCATCCAGCTCCGTACCCGGGGATTGGTAGGAACCCTGTTTGCCGGGGAATACCGCTCGGTGTTCCGGGGACAGGGCATGGAGTTCGCCGAGGTCCGGCCCTACGTTCCGGGCGACGACTACCGGAACATCGAGTGGAACGTGTCGGCGCGGCTGGCCACCCCCTTCGTGAAGACCTACACCGAAGAGCGTGAACTGACGCTGTTGCTGATCGTCGATCAGTCCGGCTCCACCCGGTTCGGCAAGCCCGTCACCAAAGCCGCCCTAGCCATCGAGGTGGCGGCCGTGCTGGCCCTGGCCGCAGCCCGGCACAACGACCGCGTCGGGGCGCTGCTGTTCAGCGATGCCGTGGAACAGGTCATTCCGCCACGCAAGGGACGGCGCCACGCCCTGCGGGTGATCCGCGACCTGGTCGCGTTCGAGCCACGGGGAAAACGCACCGACCTCGCCGGTAGTCTCACCTACGCCAACCGCCTCCTCCACCACCGGAGCATCGTGGTCATCCTGTCGGACTTCCTCGCCGCCGACTGGGACCGTCCCCTGCGGTCCCTGGCATCACGCAACGATGTGGTGGCCATCATCGTCGACGATCCCCGCGAGCGAGAGCTGCCGGCCACCGGGTTGATCGAGTTGCGCGACGCCGAGTCGGGACGCCACGTGCTGGTTGACGCCGGAGATCGCGGCGTCCGCCGCCGGGCCGCGGCCTATGCCCGCAGCCAGCGCGAGCAGCGGGATCGCATCCTGTCGGGCGCCGGCGTGGACTGTGTTTTGCTCAGTACCGCTGCCGACTACGCCATCCCGCTGCGACAAGCCTTCGCCCGGCGAGCACGCCGACTGCACCGCGGATGATCCTCGTCTGCCTGGCTCTGTTGCAGTCGGCGGCGCCGACGGTGGGTGACACCCTGTGGGTCGAGTACCACGCCCAAGTGCCGCCCGGGCACCTGGTCCGCCTGCCATCGTGGGAACCGACAGGAGACGTCGAGCTCCTGGGTACGCCGCGCGTCATCCGCCAAGGCGATTCGGTGACGGTGCGGTACCCGCTGGTGGCGTGGCGCCCGGGGAGCCATTCCCTGATGGTCCCCGGCCCCGAACTCATCGCTCCCGACGGCACCGTCGAGTCCGGG
>SMVY01000061.1 GCA_004357415.1 Gemmatimonadota bacterium | reverse complement strand
TGGGGGATGAGTTCCTTGGGGAAGCGCCCCTCGAGGTAACACTGGCCGATGATGGGCATGAGGTTCTCGTCGACCCAGGCGCGTACCATGTCCCGGACGGCGCGTTCTTCTTCGGACAGGAGGGAGTCGAAATCGTAGAAATCGACGCCACTAAAGGTGCTCGGCATGGTTGTCCTTGGTGTGCGTTGTGCGTCGTGCGTAGGGCTTTGAAGTGCGGTGTGCGGTGTGCGGTGTGCGGTGAAAATAACTACCGCCCACTACCGCCTTGCCGCCCCCGCTGCCCCCGCCTTCACCACCGCCCGTCGGGCTGCGGGTGCGATCCCCACTTCCCGGGCTTTTATCCGAAACTCTCGGCCGTGGTCGACCGGCCTCGCTGTCTCCGCCTGCCATTGGTGTACCATCTCGTGCAGCACGGTGTGCTCGACCTCGGCCCAGCCGTGGCGCCGCAGGTGCCGGCGGCTGATGGCGATGCTGATCACTTCCTTGCTGCGGGCGTCGAGGCACAGTTCGCCCAGACTGATCCTCATTCTGCTGGAGAGCCGGAACGGGATATCGGCCAGGGTGCCATCGAACCACTGGACGTTGAGGCCGCGGTGCATTTCCCGCAACCGTTGCAGCACCGCCTCGTCGCCCGGCCGGAGCCGCTCCAGGCGCACGGGACCTTTACGGCTGGGAGCGTACATGTGCACCGGGAACGACAGGAATTCTCGTTCGGCGGCACGCCGCCGCTCTCTTGGCTGACGCGCGTCGATGAACCGCAGGATGGCCCGCAACACCCGATCGGGGGCGTGGCCGTAGCCGCGATGCAGCCGCAGTTGCCCCCGGGCAGTGACGCTCAGCATGACCGTCGTGTTGCTGTGAGTCGTCACGTTCATGTCCGGCGCCAAACCCAGCTGCCTGAGCCGAGTGCCGAGCAGCCGTTCGGGAGCCACCCTGAAGGAGGTGGCCTCAGGCAGGGCTGGCGACACCGGTCCCCCGCTCCGCCTGAGTCGGCCGGACGAAGCTGTGCTGATCCGACGCCCGGAACGTCGAGCGGTCACGCTCCCAGCGCATGTGCTGAATATGTACTGCCTCATCGTCGATACGGATCACGTTGAAGACCGAAGGTCGCTTTCCGCGCGAGCGCGAGCTGTGGGTGCCGACGGTGCTCACGGGGAGGACGCCGTCGATTTGGCCGATGCCTTCCTGGTGATCGTGGCCACACAAGACGACGTCCGCCCCGGTATGTATGAGCCGTGTTTGAGCGCTGCGCCAGTGAGCCAGTCCCATCCGCTGGGATAGCTGGCCGCGGAGCACGTTGTGGTGCAGTGCCACGATGCGGGCGTCCTCTGGGGGCGCTTCTGAAAAGATCTTCTGGAGCCGATCCGTTTCAATCTTGGGGAGGTGGCCCTTGACCGTGACGTCGTTGGGGTTCCAGGTCAGCGCGCCGAACGAGAATCCGTAGGCGGTCAGCGCGCCGGCCAATACGGCTCCGGGCACGTGGATCACCGGTGTGAGATCCTCATCGATGTATTCGCGGTACTTGGTGAACTTGACCCGCTGGCCCCTGATACCGAAGGGACTCTGCCACCACTGCACGTCGTGGTTGCCGGGGACGACCAGCGTAGGGGCGATGGCTTTCATCTGATCGAGGAACACCAGAGCCCGCTGGAACTCGCCGTGCCGTGCCCGCTGGGTCAGATCACCGGAGATGGCGATGGCGTCGGGTTCGAGTTCCGGAGCCACTCGCACCAGTGCGGCGACTTGCTCCAAATCGCAGGGCCACCCGAAATGGATGTCTGACACGTGGATGATGGTCTTGGTCACTGGCAAGCCCTCGAAGAATGCCGGCAGTGCCAACGATAGTGAATGCCAGGAAGGCAAGCCATGGGGACGTTCATTTCACAAAATCCTGTGCGATGCGAGAGACGATGCGCCGCACCAGAATGTATGTCGCTATCACGGCCACCATCCCGTAGATCCTGGCCAGCGTCACGTCGGGCGGCACACTGAGCAGCACCCAGGCACCGACCGCGATGGTCGAGGGGATCGCCGCCAGCCGGCCGATGCGGCGAGCCCGGCGTATCTTCTCCTCACGGCACACGGGGCACACGTCGCCCCAGTGGATCTTGGCGCCCTTGCGACCGCAGCGGGCACAAGGGACTTCAAGAAAGCCGTCGTGCGACTGCATCACCGAACTCCGCGGTGGTCGCCGTGCCGCCGATGTCCCGGGTGCGGATGGAGTCCTCGACGATGGTGTGCTGCACCGCCGCTCGGACGCGGGCGGCCTGCTCGTGTTCCTCGAGATGATCGAGCATCATCGCGCCCGCCAGGATCAGGGCCGCGGGATTGGCCACGCCCCGCCCGGCAATGTCCGGGGCGCTGCCGTGTACCGCCTCGAATATGGCCTCGTCGGCGCCGATGTTGGCGCCCGGCGCCAATCCCAGTCCTCCCACCAGTCCCGCCGCCAAGTCCGACAGGATGTCGCCGAACATGTTGGTCGTCACGATCACGTCGAACTGTTCGGGCCTCAGCACCATCTGCATGGCGGTGTTGTCGATGATGAGATCGTTCCAATCGACCTGGCCCTCGAACTCACGGGCGACGTCCCGTCCCACCTCGAGGAACAGGCCGCTCACCATCTTCAGGATGTTGGCCTTGTGGATGATGCTCACCTTGTGGCGGTTCTGCGCCACGGCGTACTCGAAGGCAAATCGGATGATGCGCTCGCACCCCTCACGCGTCACGATGGCCGTCGACTCGGCCACGGCCCGGGGATCGCCGCCCACACGGATGAAGTGCTCCACCCCGATGTATAGGCCCTCGAGGTTCTCGCGCACCAGCACCAGGTCGACGCCGTCGAAGCGGCCGCCCGGCATCATGGTGCACGCGGGGCGCAAGTTGGCGTACAGACTGAACTCCCGGCGCAGCGCCACGTTGACCGACCGGAATCCGGTACCCACCGGAGTGGTGAGGGGCCCCTTGAGGGCGATCCGGTGCCGGCGGATGCTCTCGACGGTGGCGTCCGGCAGCGGACTCCCGGTAACGTCGATGGCCGTCACCCCGGCCAACTGCTCGTCCCACTGGAACGAAAGCCCGGTAGCTTCCAGGACCCCCACCGCCGCCTTGGTGATCTCCGGGCCTATTCCGTCACCGGGGAGGAGCGCAATGGCGTAGGTCATTCAGCGAAGATCTGCAGCGGGAGGACGTCGTCGAGGGCCGCTGACAGAGCGTAGGCCAGATTCCCTCCCTCGCCCACCGCCAGCGAGCGCCACACCACCCGACCGGTTCTTGAATCGGCCATCACGATCATCAACGAGGCCTCGACCACCCCCGGCTCCGGCTGTCGGAACACCGCCGCCGCAGGGACAAACGCCAGCCGGCCACCGGTGACTGCCACCAAGGTCCGTAGATTGGACCGGAAGGGGTCGGGCACGGTGTTCAGCGCCGGCGTCCGCAAGACCGACTGCCCCATGCGGTCGGGGTCCGGTATGATACCCGGCGAGCGCAACGCCAGCCGTCGGAGCTCGGGCGGGAATTTCCACCCGACGTCGGGCGCCCGATTCTCCAGCTTGAACTGGATGATCGAGTCGGTCCACTTGAGGAGCACGTCGCGGTGCTGGAACAGTTCACCAGCTGCCAGCGACGAGTCGGGCACCACCAACGTTATCGGCAGAACCGGAATGTCCTGGCCGGCAAAGAGTTCCGCCCGGAGTTGGATGCCCTTGATGGCCTCCAGTTCCTCCGGCGCCGGCCGCTCGGGTTCGTCGAACTGCCCACCACCGCCACCACAACCCAAGGCGACCCAGCATAGACCACTCAACAAGATATTCCGCACGGACGCTCCCAGTTAGCGGTAGCCAACATCACAACACGTTGTAACATAACCACTTACACAACAGACCGCCGGGCCGCCAATGGCGCCGCCCAGCCGAGGGTAAACCTAATAGTCACCATCGGGATTCAACCTGAAAACAACACCCACCGACCCTCGAACAGCCGCCACAATTCCGCCCTTACCGCCTTTACCGCCGGTAACCGCCCACCCATCGGTAGGGGCGACGCATGCGTCGCCCCTACGGCATGGGGAACCGCCCTTACCGCCCTACCGCCTGTCCGCCTTAATCAAGCGACATCCCGCCATCCACGGTAATCGTCTGCCCGGTGATGTGGCGCGCCTCGTCGGAGCAGAGGAAGGCGATCACCCGGGCGATGTCTTCCGGCTCCGCCACCCGGCCGAGGACCGAGCTCTTTTCGGCCCGATCGACCACCTCGGGCGGGAGCATCGAGAGCCGCTCCGTGCGGACGAATCCGGGGGCCACGGCGTTGACGTTGATGTTGGTGGGTCCCAGTTCCACGGCCGCGGCCCGGGTCAGGCCTATCAGGGCGGCCTTGCTGGAGGCGTAGTTGGCAACCCCGAACCCGGGGTGTTCGGCCTGGTGGGCGCTGACGTTGACGATCTTGCCATAGCGCTGCGACCGGAACACCGGGGTCACCGCGCGGATACAGTTGAACGCTCCGGTGACGTTGGTGTCGAGCACCCGGCGCCAGTTGTCGTCGGACATGCGCCACAGAGCGCCGTCCAGAGCGATGCCGGCGTTGTTGACCAGATAGTGGAGCCCGCCCAGCCGGTCCTTGGCCGTGGAGATGAAGCCGTCGACCTGGGCGCTGTCTCTGACGTCGCACCGGACGGCGTAGACCGGGACCCCCATGCCCGCGAGCGCGGTTTCGGCCAGTAGCGCCTGCTCGGCGACGTCACGATCGGGGAGATCGATGAAGCAGAATGCCACGCCGCATCCCCTGCGGGCGAACTCCAGGCAGATACTGAGGCCCAGGCCGGTGGCGCCGCCGGTGACGACCACGTTGTTGCCCGGGTACCCCGGCGACGGAGCGACCGGTTGGGGCTCCTCGAGCACGATTTCCGACGTGTTGGTGTCGCCCGACGACCAGGCGCTGCCCAAGCTAGAATATGGTTGGGATAGAGACATATGGCACTAAGCTACCGGCCGGAAACGGGCGGGGCAAGCTCGCCGGGTTACTGGTCCAGGCCCATGCCCCACCGGGCGAGCGACACGGGAAGGCCACCGTACGTCAGCAGTTCGTCGTGGAACCGGCGCCAGGTAAAGTCCGTCCCGGCCCGCTCACGGTAGGCCTCCCGCAAAGCCAATAGGTCCCGGCGTCCCACGGCGTAGCACAGCTGGTAGGTCGGCATGGCGCAATACCGCCGAACCTCGGCCTCGGCGGCGGGCCGGTCCATGGGGAGGCGGTCGACCAGGTAGTCGACGGCTTCCTGAGGGGTCATGCCCCGGGTGTGCAGCCCGACGTCGAGCACAATCCGGACGGCACGCCACAGCAGCATGACCAGTTGGAACAGCCGGGCCTCAGCAGAGGGATAGAATCCCAACTCTCCCATCAGGTCCTCGCAATACAGCGCCCAACCCTCGACCATGATCGGGGTCCACAAGAAACGGCGTACCAGCGCCGGCTGCTGCTGTGCCGTCAACATCTGGAGGTGGTGCCCCGGATAGCCTTCGTGCAGGGCGACGCCCGGCAGCTCGTGAATGGAATGCTCGCGCAGCTGCAGTTGCCGGGTGTCGGGGTCGTCCGCCTCGGGTACCGTCACGAAGAACAGCCCGGTCCGGCTGGCCATCATCTGGCCTGGCGGCTGGTAGGCGGCGAACGGAATCAGCGGCCGCATGAACCCTGGGGTGGCCACGACCTCCAGCGGTCCCTCCGGCACGGTGACCAAGTCGTGCTCGACGGTGAACTCACGGGCCCGCTGCATTTCCTGGCGGTAGGCATCGAGCAGCCCGTCGCTGGTCGGTGTGTCGTCCCGCAGCCATTCGACGAGCTCCCGCCACGGCACGGCCGGATCGATCTCAGCCGCCAGCGACTCGATGCGGGCGGTCACCTCTTCCTCGAGTCGCAGGCCGTAGCGCCACAACTCGGGCGCCGTCTGCCGCAGGGCGTGTTGCAGGTGGAGCCGGCGCTCGAATTCTACTTCACCAGTGGCGAACGCCATCTCGTCCGGATGGATTGCCAGATCGGTGCGCAGTGCCTTGCCAAACGACTGGAGCGCCCGGGTGGCCTCGGCCGCCGCCCGCAACAAGGCCTCCTCCTGGGGCGGCGCCACCTGGGCGAAGGTGGCCGCCGTCTCGGCGATGAGAGTTTCGCCGCCCGGCAGCATCGCCACCGCCGAATCGAGAAACACCGACGGCGGCTGCTCCAGGGTCTCCTCGGCGGTATTCAAGAAATCGGGAACGGCCTCGAGGCGTTGGCGCGCCGCGTTGGCCAGGCCGGCGACTTCGTCTTGGGGACGAATCAGCAACGTGTGGAGCGCTTCGAACACGCGCGACAGCCAGAACGACGGATTGCGAACGTGGGGTCGTTCGGCATCGAAGCGGTAGTAGGAGACGCGAATGTCATCGAGGAGCGCGGTGCGGTCGATCTCGTCCTGAAGATCCGTGACCTCCATGTCCTCCACTGCTTTGGCGAGCGAGCGGAAAGCGGCGAGGTATTCGCGGACCGACTCGACGTCGAACCGCCCCAGCCGGGTGTCGTGTTCTCCGGCGCCGGCCGCCGATCCGGCCGCCGGATCGAGGTGCCAGCAAAGATCGAGATACGATCGGCACAGAGTATCGGTGACCGGCGCCATGCATCAGCCTCCCACGGTTGCAACCAGCCGGTGGCACTCTTCATCGGTGAGCACCCGGTCGGTCTGCTTGGCCGCCGCGAACAGGACATCGCACTTGGCGGTGTCGTCGGGATCGTAGCCGTGTTCCTCCAGCCAACATTTCACGTTCGACAGCCCAGACACGTGGGAGATCTCGATCCGCTGGGCCAGTCCAAACACGCCGGCCGGTACGCTCGAGTACACCCGGTCGGCCAGCCACGAGTCACCCTTCTTCCGGGCCTTGATGATGGCGGCGGCGTGCACCCCGGTGGCCGTGCGGAACGCGTCACTGCCAACCACCGGATAACTGGCCGGGATGGGCACGCCGGTCGCCTCCGACGCCGCCTGGCAGTACTCCACCAG
>SMVY01000060.1 GCA_004357415.1 Gemmatimonadota bacterium | reverse complement strand
GCGAGCGTGACCGCTCGACGGCATTGCGGTGCGATAGTTGGCATGATCGGTATCGGGTTGAGGGCAGGAGACGGTTGCATGGATGGTCGGGGGCTGGTTGGAGTGGTAGACGACTGACTCACGCTGCGACTACTATTGTGCCACGGGCCGACGTGCCCGAGCGTCCTCAACTGTGTCCTCATTTCCTGAAGCTGGCAATGCCTGAGCTAACCTGGCGAGAGCGGGCCTTTCGAATCCTGGTCGGCGCGGCCGCCGTCATCGTCGTCGTCGCCGGCATGCGGGCGGCCGCCCCGCTCCTGGTGCAGGTGTTGCTGGCCACGCTGTTGGCCACCCTCAGCGCCGGACCGACGGCGGCGCTCAAACGGCACGGCCTGCCCACCGGGCTCGCCGTGCTGCTGGTCATCGCCGGCATGGTGGCCGCCGGTGTGGTCGTCGGCAGCCTCATCGGCACGTCCCTGGCGGAGTTCACCCGGAACATCCCCACCTACGAAGCGCGTCTCGACGCCCAGTTGGCGACGGCCCTCTCCTGGCTGGGCGAGCGCGGGATGGACGTTCCCGAGGGCGGGATTGCCAATCTGTTCGACGCCAACGCCATGCTGACGGCGATCGGCCAGATCATGATCGGTCTGCGAGGCCTGGTGACCAACGGGGCCGTGATCCTCCTCCTGGTCGTGTTCATGCTGTTGGAGGCGTCCACGTTCCCCGGTAAGCTGCGCGCGGCGTGGGGACCGAAGTCGAGTGCTCTGACCGGTTTTGAGCGGTTCAGCGATTCCGTCAAGCGGTATCTGATGATCAAGTCGGTCATGAGCGCGGCCACCGGAATCAGTGTCACCCTCCTGTTGCTGGCCACGGGGGTGGACTTCCCCATCCTGTGGGGCTTTCTGGCCTTCTTTCTGAATTTCATCCCCAACATCGGCTCCGTCATCGCCGCCATCCCGCCGGTCTTTCTGGCATTGGTGCAGTTCGGCCTCGGCCGGGCCCTGGTGGTGGCCGTTGGGTTCCTCGTGCTCAACGTTTCCTGGAGCAACTTGGTCGAGCCCCGGGTGATGGGCCGGGGTGTGGGGTTGTCGCCGCTGGTCATCTTTCTGTCGCTGATTTTTTGGGCTTGGGTGCTGGGGCCGGTGGGCATGGTGCTCTCGGTGCCGCTGACGATGATTCTCAAGATCGCCTTCGAAAGCAGCCCCCACACACTGCGGCTGGCCATCTTGCTGGGGCCGCGGGTCGCCCCGGGCGCGGCCACTCCCCCTGGGACTGAACAGGGCGCCTCCTAGGGCGCCGGGTTCTTGTTGACCCGCCATGGCGATCCCGTCATATTGACCGCTCTCGTCGGCACCGGCCGACGGTCCAGCCAAGGAGTTTATGATGTCGTTCACGCTTCCCGATCTCCCATACGCATACAACGCTCTCGAGCCGCACATCGACGAACGGACAATGGAGATCCACCACGATAAGCATCACGCGGCCTACGTGGCCAAGCTCAACGCCGCGCTCGAGGGTCACGCCGACCTCGAGGGCCGCAGCATCGAAGACCTGCTCGCCGATCTCGATCAACTCCCCGAGGGGATCCGCACGGCGGTTCGCAACAACGGCGGGGGCCACTACAACCACACAATGTTCTGGGAGATCATGGCCCCCGGCGGACCGCGCGGAACCTTCGAAGAGATTGGAACCGCGGTCGACTCCCTGATCAGCGGGTTCAAGGGGTTCGTGAAGCTGCTGGGGACCTTCGGCAGCTTCGAGGCGTTCCAGGAGCAGTTCAACGCCGCCGGCGTAGGCCGGTTTGGCAGCGGCTGGGCCTGGCTAACGGTCGACGCCGGTGGGGCGTTGGCGGTCGAATCGACCCCCAATCAGGACACGCCGATCATGGACGGCCGGACGCCGATCCTCGGATGTGACGTGTGGGAACACGCGTACTATCTCAAGTACCAGAACCGGCGGCCGGACTATCTCCAGGCCTGGTGGAACGTGGTCAACTGGCACGAGGTGGCCAAGCGCTATCAGGCGGCGACGTCGTAGCCCGATCGATGCCGTTGCCGACGGTTGGCGAGCGTGCGCCGGCGTTTACGCTCCCGTCGACCTCGGGCGAGGATGTCATCCTCTCCGGGCTCCGGGGGCGGAAGGTGCTCCTGGCATTTTTCCCCAAGGCGTTCACCGGGGTCTGCACCGCCGAGATGTGCGCGCTCAGTGACGACTACGACGTCTTTGCCGGCGCCGACACCGTCGTTCTGCCCATCAGCGTCGACGCCATCGACACGCTCCAGGATTTCAAGGAACGCGAACGGCTCGCCGTCGATCTCCTGAGTGATGTCGGCGGTGACGTCTGCCGCCGCTACGGGACGTTTCTGGAGGAGCACCATGTCTCCAACCGAGTGTACGTCCTGCTGGACGCCGAGGGCGTAGTGCGGTGGCTGTTTGCCGAGGACAATCCCGGTACTCGGCGTGAGAACAGCGAGATTCTCGAACAAATAGAGGCGCTCGCTTGAGGCGTGTGAAGATGGCGTGTTCCAGGGCGTCCTCCAGTGCAACATCAGCTGTCCGGCTCTGGCGCCGTCGATCAGTTCACCTGAAGGAGTTCCCCATGGGCGTCATCAGAGGTTGCCTGCTCACCACCGCCCTGGCACTCACGTTCGGCGTGACGACCGCTGCGGCTCAAGAACGTGGTGGTTTCTTCTTCGGCATCGGGGCCGGATACGGCTCCAACTGGATCTCGTGTGACCGGGGGCCCACGCCGGCAACCTGCGACTCGACGACCCAGGCCAACGGCTTCGCCGGGTTCTTCAAGATCGGCGGCCACCTCAGCGAGACGTTCAGTCTGGCCTTCGAGTCCAACGGCTGGTTCGGTTCGGTGGAATCCGCCGACCTGTGGCAGAGCAACTTCTCCGGGGTGGCCTATTACTACCCTGGTGGCGGAAACCTGATGTTGCGTGGGGGGCTGGGAATGGCCACCGCCCAATTCAGCTTCCCTCAGCCCGGGCCCAGCTTGGTCACTTCGAAAACGGGGTTCGGCGTGACGGCCGGCGTCGGCTATGATTTTCCCATCGGGTTCGTGGCGGTGCTGAACCCGGTGGTCAACCTGAACTACGGCAATTACGGGACCATCATAACGCCGGGGGGCGAGATTACTGGTGTCAGCACCCTGGTGCTCCAGCTGGCTGTTGGCGTGACGTTCCAGTAGCCTCTCGGGGGTGGGGTCGGGTCCAGCGGGTCGGTGCCCCCCCTCGACACGGCGCTGTGCCCCGAGCAGTATTCATACGGGTGTTATGGCTCACCCTCCACCCCAGAGGTGACATGGCGTGCCACCGTCTGACTGCTGGGCTCCTGGCGCTGGCTGCCGTTGCCGGGTGCCGCCTAGAGCGCATCCCGCCTGGGGCAGCGGTGGACGCAGACGCGATCCGGAGCGTTGTCGCCGCGTTCCACGAGAGTCTGACGGCGGACGACTACCTGACGTTTCGGGCCCTGTTCGACAGGGACGCCTCCGTCGTGTGGCAGGGCGGCACGCCCCAACCCGTCGATCGATTCTGGGAAGACTTCGTGGCGTGGCGGACCCAGGCGTCATCCCCACTGGTCGGCGCCCGCGCGGTAAGGCTGCAAGTACGCCACGCCGGGGATGCCGGCACCGCGTGGCTGACGTCCGTGTGGACCGTGACTCGATTGGATGAGGACCCGAAAGACCTCGAGTACCGGGCCGTGTTCCTGCTGCACCGCCGGGGCGAGCGGTGGCAGGTGGTTAGCCTCCTTCTGCAACGCCGGACCCCACAGTCCTCCTGAGCCATGGATACGCCGCGAACCACCGCACCACCGGACCTCGCCTTCGTCGGCAGCATCGCCTGGCTGCTGAACTCCAGCCGGGATGCGGAAGAGGTCCTGTCGAGGCTGATCCTCGACGTGCAGCAGTACTTGAATGCCCGGGCTGCGCGTATCTGGCTTCGCGAGCCCAACGGCACCTTGTTTTGGTCGATCGCGGCGCCGCCGGACCCCCACCGGCGGGAGATCGCCAATCTGGCCGAGATTCCTCCTGCCCCCGACGGAGTGGCGCGGCTGCCGCTGGCCCATGCCGGCGAGCAACTGGGCTTGCTCGAGGTCAATTTTGCCGTCCCGCGTCAGGCCGCGGATCCGCTCCTTGCCGTGGTGGCCGACATGTTGGCGCCTTACCTCGCCTCGTTGGAATTATCCGCCGACCTCGCCTCCGAGGTAGCCGTGCGGACCCGGGAGGTGGAGCATCATCGCCGGGTCACCAGTCTCATCATCGACAGTCTCCCCGTCGGGTTGTATGTCATCGACCGTGATTACCGGATCCAGATCTGGAACACCAAACGGGAAACCGGTACCCAGGGGTTGTTGAGGAATGACGTCGTGGGGCTTCCGGTATTCGATGTGCTCACCCGGCAGCCTGCGGCGCAACTCAAGGCGGAGTTCGACGAAGTGTTCTCGACCGGCGAGATGAGCCAGATGGAAATGGAGGTGACGGTCGAGGGCGAGCCGCGGTTCTACCGCATTAGCAAGATCCCCATGTCGCTCGACGGCCCCGAGGTCACTCACGTGATCACCATCGGGGAGGATGTGACAGAGTGGCACGGTGTCCACCGACGGATCATGCAGAGCGAAAAACTGGCGGCAATCGGCCAGTTGGCGGCTGGGATCATGCACGAGATCAACAACCCGCTGGCTACCATCGGCGTCTGTGCGGCTGCCATCGAAGGGCGCCTCACCGAAGTCGCCGAACCGGTGGGGGCATCCCTCCGCGAGTATACCGAAATCATCGACAAGGAAGTCCAGCGGTGTACCGGTATCGTCGACGGACTTCTCGAGTTCAGCCGGCCAAAAGGCAGTGCCAAGGAGCGTACCGAGGTGGCGGAGCTGATCGACGAAACTTTGTTCCTCCTCAAGCACCACCGCCGGTTCAAGAAAGTGCTCGTGCGGCGCGAGTATACCTCGGGTCTCAGTGTGGTGGCCAACGCCGAGCAATTGATACAGGTGTTCATGGCTCTCATGCTCAATGCCGCGGATGCCATGGAGCAGAGCGAGATGCGTGGAACGCTGACCGTTCGGACGGGGTTCAACTTTCTTCGGCACGATGAGGTGCGTATCGAGTTCGAAGACACCGGCGTCGGGATCCCTCAGGGGGACCTGCCCAAGATCTTCGAGCCGTTCTATTCGACCAAGGCGCACGGCCAGGGGACCGGTCTGGGCCTGTCCATCTGCTACGGCATCATCGAGGACCATCGCGGCCGCCTCGACGTCGAGAGCCAAGTCGGCCGCGGTTCGACCTTCCGCGTCATTCTCCCCGCCGCAAGAGATGGCCAATGAAGGTCCTCGTGGTGGAGGACGATCGCACCGTCGGTCACTACGTCCGACGAGGACTCGAGGAGCACGGCTACAACGCGGACTGGGTCGATGATGGCTTGGAGGCACTGCGGCTCATCAGCGGGGGGCACTACGATCTGGTCGTGCTCGACGTGCGGCTCCCGGGGATGAACGGCATCGAGGTGGTTCGGACCCTGCGAGACCGGGGCACCACCATCCCCATTCTCATATTGACCGCCCAGGACTCCGTCGATTTCAAGGTGCAGGCCCTCCGGGAGGGCGCCGACGACTACCTCACCAAGCCGTTCGCGTTCGAGGAACTTCTGGCACGGCTCGAGGCCCTCGGCCGAAGGCCCCAGGAACTCAAGCCTCCGGTGCTGCAGGTCGATGGACTGACCCTCGACACCGGCACCCGCGAGGTCACCAGGGACGGCGATTCCGTGGAGCTGACGCCCAAGGAATACTCCGTGCTGGAGTATCTCATGCGCCACGCCGGGCGGGTCATGTCTCGCACGCTGATCACCGAGTATGCCTGGGACTATCACTTCGATCCGGGGACCAACATCGTCGACGTGGTCATCACCCGCCTGCGGAAGAAAATGGACCAGGGGCGTAGCAAACGGCTGATCCACACCGTGCGCGGTGTGGGCTACGTGGTCAAGGCATAGCGTGAACTCCATCCGCAGCCAGCTCACCGTGTGGTACACGGTCGCGCTTGGGGCTACCGTGTTCGCCTTCGGCTTGGCGCTTTATGTCGAACGACGCTCGTCCAGCCTGACGGAACTCGATCAGCGCTTGACCGTCGAGGCCGACTTCGTCAGCCAGTTCCTCAGCCAGTCCTACCAGGTCATGGGGGAATTGACCGAGCCCGATCCCTGGCTCCCGCCCGAGGTGCCCGAGGCACAGCGGCCGCGCCAACTGGTGGCCACCTCCCAGGCCTTCCTCGATGGGCTGGCCGACTTTCTGGTCGTGGTCGATCCGCTGGGGAACCGACTGTACGTCACCGATACCACCGGCGCCCGGCGCCCCATCCCGTTCGATCGACTGGCCGAGGATCCCCTGGTGCTGACCGGTACCACCGTGGGGCGGCTCCTGGAACTGGCCCGGCCGCCCGTGTTACAGGGAACCGGCACCCTCGAGGGCGATCCGGTGGCGGGTCCGGTTCGCTACTTGGTCATGCGGATTCCCGGCGCCGGGTCCGAGATCGGTGCCCTGGTCGTCGCCACGGCCCTGTCCAACATCGCCTTCGGGCCGGCCCAGTTGCTGGGGTCGATGCTGTTCATTCTCCCGGTGATTTTGCTTGGTTCGATCGCCATCGGCTATATCCTCGCGGGAACGAGTCTCCGGCCCCTCAAGGTGATGATGGAAGAGCTCCAGGCCATCACCGACGGGCGCAGTCTGCACCGCCGCCTGGCGGTACCGCATACCGGCGACGAACTCGCCAGCTTGGCCCGCAGCACCAACCAGATGATCGGCCGGCTGGAACAGAGTTTCGACAGCCTGCGGCGGTTCAGTGCCGACGCCTCGCACGAGTTGAAGACCCCGCTCATGATTTTTCGGGCCGGGGTCGAGCGGGCGCTGACCCACCCCGACGCCCCCGCGGAAAGCCTGGAAGAACTGGACCGGGTACTCGATGAAATCAACCGGATGACGGAGATGATCGACAATCTCCTCACGCTGGCCAGGGTGGACGAGGGCCGGGCCGCACTGGCCCTCACGGAGTGCGATCTCCGTGAGTTGATCGCCGATCTGGCGGAGACGGCCGAGATCCTGGCCGAGCCCGACGACATCCGGGTGTCGGTCAGCATGCCTAACGAGCCGGTGCTGCTACCGATCGACCGCGGTCGCATGCAGCAACTGTTGCTCAACTTGGTGACCAACGCCGTCAAGTACACCCCCGCCGGCGGGACGGTGGCCATCCGCCTGGCCGACGAGAACGACATGATCACCATCGCCGTCCACGATACCGGGGTGGGCATACCCGCCAAGGACATTCCCCACATCTTCGACCGCTTCTACCGGGCCGACGTGGCCCGGTCCCGCAGCGGCCACCGGCCCGGGGTCGGGCTGGGTCTGGCAATCACCAAGTGGATCGCCGAGGCCCACGGCGGGACCATCACCGCCACCAGCCGGCCGGGGCGGGGCACCGTGTTTTCGGTCCGTATCCCCCGCCCAGCCCCCACTCCACCCCCGGCCCGGGTCCCCGAGCGGGCCTGACTCTGGTGCTTCTTCCCCCGGGCGGTATATTAGCCCCCCGCGACCGCGTGCTGGTTGACGCCGGCGGTCTTTCCCACGATGTGGTCGCGTAATGTGGCTGTCATCGTTTTGTCATCTTGCGGCTACGGTGGGGTAAACCCTGGGCGTTACCTTAGGGGTTGTATCGACCTTATCGTGCTGGAGGCAGCTCGTGTTCGACAACCTGGTCGCATCCAAAGTTACCGACAAGAAGCCGTTCGGCTCGATGGTGATGTCCGTCGCCATCCAGGCCGCCCTGGTGTATGGGGCCGTGGTGGCCACCAAAGGCGCCGCGGAGACCATTCGCGAGATCATCCAGGACACGACGATGGTGTTCCTGGAGCCGCCCAAGCCTGATGCACCGCCCGAGGCGCCGCCACCGGAGGCCATAGTGGCGGCCAACCCGCCGCCCAAGGGCTTTCAGTTGGTCGTCGCCATCAGCGAGATTCCCACGGAAATTCCCCCGGTGGACCTGACCCAGAAGTTCAACCCCGACGACTTTACCGGGAAGGGCGTTGAAGGCGGGATTGCGGCGGGCGTGATCGGAGGCACCGGACCGGTCATCGAGGGAGAGGTGTTCCTGGCCGCCGAACTGGAAGACCGGCCCCGGCTGATTTCCATTGAAGAGCCACGCTATCCGCCCGTGCTGGCGAGCGCCGGCATCAGTGGCCGGGTGGTATTCGATTTCGTGGTCGACACCATGGGCCGCATCAATGTGGGGACCATCGACGTCGTCAGTTCCACCAACAAGGCGTTTGAAAAGCCGGCGATCGACGCCCTGCGAACGGCGCTTTTTTCGCCGGGCAGAGTCCAGGGCAACCCGGTGCAGGTTTTGGTGCGGCAAGCGATTTCATTCACGCAGTAGGGCCCCGAGCGGGGGATAAACGCGGGGGCCGCCTGGGCCACCCGCCAACATGTTGTTTTGAGGAGGTCGAGTACTATGGGTGTTGATATGCTGGCGCTGTGGGACCACTCCGGCCCCTTTGCGAAGGGCATCGTAACGATTCTGATCATCATGTCGGTGATATCGCTGACGGTGGCCATCCAGAAGTTGATTCAGTTCACGGCTGCTTCGGCGGCGACCCGGAAATTCGCGCCCAAGTTCTCGCGAGCGGTGCAGGAAGAGAACCTCGAAGAGGCCATCGCCCTGGCCGCGAAGTATCCCAAGAGCCACGTGGCCAAGGTGCTCGGCGGTGCCCTGAAGGAAGTGGAGCCGCTGCTGCGGGATCGGGCTACCATCACCTCGGCCGACATCAACTCCTCCGAGCGGGCCATCGAGCGGCAGATGATGATCGTGCTGTCGCAATTCAAGCGCGGCACGCCATTGCTGGCCACGGTCGGCGCCACGGCGCCGTTCGTCGGTCTGCTGGGGACCACGATGGGTATCGTGACCTCGTTTACCGCCATGGCGACCTCCGGCGCCTCCGGCGGTCTGTCAGGCGTCTCCGCCGGTATCTCCGAGGCACTGATCGCCACCGCCATCGGTCTCATCGTGGCCATTCCGGCGGTGTGGGCCTTCAACTACTTCACCACCAAGATCGAATACCTCACGGTTGAGATGACCTACACGTCCCAGGAGCTGATCGACTATCTGATCAAGAGCGTCGGTAGCGAATTCGGCCGGTCGATCTTCACCAAGGAATTCCAGGCAACCAAGAAGGCGGCGACCGGCAGTGGCCAGATCAGCCAGTAGCGCGCGCGACTTTGCCGGCCACTCGTCGATAAGGTCCGAGCCCAACGTGGTGCCGATGATCGACATCATGTTGGTGCTCCTGATCATCTTCATGATCGTGACGCCCCTGATCGCCGCTGGTTTCCAGGCGACCATGCCCACGGGCAGGAACCTGGACCCGCGCCCGGAGGAGTCGAACGAGGTCATCCTCGGCATCGACGCCCAAGGGAAGTACTACCTCGATACCAGGCTGATAGACCCGGCCATCCTCGAGGATCACCTGCGGAGCGTGTACGCGGCCCGGACGGAGGACAAGATCCTCTATTTCAAGGCCGACCAGAACCTTCCGTACGGCAAGATTCAGGATGCGGTCGAGATCGCGCGCAGCGCAGGTGTGCGCGTCATGGCGGCGATCACCGAGAGGAACGCCTCTGTGTTCGAAGACGAGGAGAACTAAGCCATGGCCATGTCAGCTGGAGCTCGCGCAGTCGAACTCAACCCGGAACCAAACGTAGT
>SMVY01000059.1 GCA_004357415.1 Gemmatimonadota bacterium | reverse complement strand
TCGGGAGGGCCGCTGGGCGTTCCGCCCAGCGGAACTCCCGAGGAGGGACTCGAACCCCCGACCCGGTGGTTAACAGCCACCCGCTCTACCAACTGAGCTACTCGGGAAAGTGAATTTCAGGATAATGGCGCGCCCCACCAGGGTCAAGCAACTCCCCCTCGCTTCCTGCCCCCGTTGCCCCCGCTCCCCCCGCCGTCATCCCCGCCGTCACCTCACCTGATTCATCAAGTCACGGTACACTCGCTCACCAAACTCAGCAACCGCCTCCCGGAGCAGCTCCTCCTCGATGGCGAGGGTGAACTCCAATTGCCGGTCAGCCTCGAACCAGCGCCGCTCATTGCGGGTCAGGTCGAGATTGGTCCAGTCGCCCTGGTACACGGCGCGCTCGAACCTGCCGGATTCCCGGACCTCGATGGTCCGCTGGCGCACCGCTCGGTGCGACAGCGGATCCACCACGGCATAGTGCAGCCGCATGCGGTAGTCGAGCGTTCCCCATCGCCGCAGGTAGCTGACCGGCTTCCCGGCCCTGGTCTTGGCGTTGCGTACTTCTTCCCGAACGTCGCGCTCGGTGACGGTGAAGATCTCGATGTCCCCGGTGACGACCGCGTCGGCACCGACCTCCCGGCTGAGTCGGGTGGCTTCGGGCACGGTCATGAGTGTCGAGTGATACCGCAGATCACGCAATGCTCGCCGGACCAGCAGCGGGTCCATGATCGCGATGAACATCGGCGGGTCGGACCAGGCCTCCAGCTCCAACTCGTCATTGAGAGCCGTGAGGAATCCTTCCGGAAGGAAGCGGGCCGCGTCGTCGGTCCGCCACAGGGGAGCGACGGCCACCACGATAGTGCCCAGTTCGATGGCCGTTGCCCGAAGCTCGAGAGCCGTCCGGCCGGCCTCGCTGTCAGGGTCTCCCGCCAAGACAAATGCCTGGTCGGCGTGCTCCAGCGCGGAGCGATACCGTGCCATGTCGAGGTCGGCTTCGGACCACCCCAAATAGGTCCTGACCAACCCGTCGATCAACAAGTCCACTTGCCCGGGATCGGGGAAGTACCGGTCCGCCCGGTGGTAGGCTCGCTTGGCGGCATACCACGCCCCGGCCTCCTCGGAAGCACGACCGTCGTCGATCAGGGCCCCGATGGCCTCGTCGAACATGGTGCGCCGCTGGTCGGCGTAGTCGCTGGGGTGGGGGATCGGTTCGCCGACCGCGGCCGCGGCCGCAAGGAACTCGTCCAGGCGCAGGTAGCTGTCGGCGGCATCCGCCACTCGGCCGGAGGCGGCCGCCAGCTGAGCGTTTTCAAGGAAGCTGTTTACCGCCCGGGGGCCAACCGCGCGTAACCTGGAGCGCGCCTGGGGATGATCACCGTCCTTCTTCAGGGCATCGATGTACTTGCGGGCCGCTTCGATGTATCGGCCCTGTTGCTCCAACTCAGAGCCCTGTTGGTAGCGTTTGTTGGCACTGGCACAGCCGCCGATCGCCAGCACCAGGGTAAGGGTGCCAAGCCACCTGCCCGAATGCCGCGGTCGTAGCGACTGAAGGCTGCGCATGATCACCTGCATGGTACTCATCCTCCTGGAACGGTGTGTTCATGGAGCAGAACCGGCCCGTCGAGCGAGCTTGGCTCGCAGGCTCGGGTCACTCGGGTCAATTGGAAAGGCACCATCCATGCCGGGGCCCCCAGGGGTCGAATGGGTGGTTGGATTGGGCCAGGCACGACTCTCACTGCGTGAGTGAGAGCGGCAGGGGAACCATCGGTGGATGAGGCTCCTGTAGCGGCGGAACCGGGTACCCGAGGGCCGGGGGGCGGGACTACCCCTGGATCAGGGGTGGTTGCAGATAATTGTATACAATATAGTATACAATATGGCACGACCAGTGGCCGCCCCGCCCGCCCGGCGATCCGGATCAGTCGAGTTGGCCTATCACCGCATTCGCGACCTCATCGTTGCAGGTCGCCTGTCTCCCGGCGCCCGGCTGGTCGAAACCGAACTGGCAGGCAGCCTGGGCGTCAGCCGTGGCACCATCCGGCCAGCGTTGCTACGCTTGCGGCAGGAGGGGTACGCCACCGCTCCCCGGTCGGGCCGCCAGGCACGGTTGATCGTCGCTCCACTTACGCGGGACGACGCGGTCGATCTGTATTCGCTGGTCGGGGAACTCGAAGGCCTGGCCGCCTCGCTGGCGGCCGTGGCCAATGACGATGTTCACGGCCCGATGATGGCGTCGGTGCGGGCCCTGCAACTCCAACTGGAGCAACTGAGCCGCCACCCGGAACCGGATCCAGCCACGTTCCTGGATCTGGACCGGGAGTTCCACCGGGCCTACGTTGTGGCGGTCGGCCGGCCGCGCCTTCTGACGGCTCACGAGACGCTCCGGCCCCAACTCGAGCGCTATGCCAGGCTCTACGCGCTCTACGTCGTGGGGGGAAGGGGGGGGCAGCTCTCCGAGACCGTGCGTGAGCACGGTGACATCATCACCTGCCTGGGCAGGAAAGACCCGCGGGCCTCCGGTGACGCCGTCCGCCGCAACTGGCGCCACGGGGTGGCACGCCTGGTGGCGATCATCGACCAGGCCGGGGCTCGGGGAGACTGGCATGGAGGGGCTCTGGTGGATGTTCCTGACCGGTCGTGAGGAGGAACCATGGATCTGGGGCTGACGGGAAAAGTGGTATTGGTCGGGGGTGCCAGCCGCGGGCTGGGGTACGCGGTGGCGGAGGCGGTGGCGGCGGAAGGCGCCAAGGTATCGATCATGGCGCGGGACTCGGCCGCCGTTCGGGATGCCGCCGCCCGGTTGACGGCAGCTACCGGTGCGGATGTGATCGATCACAGCGTGGACGTGACCCGGCCGGACGAGCTCGAACGGTGGGTGCGGGATACCGCCGGGCACTGGGGCGGGATCGATGCCTGCCTCAGCAATGCCGGTGGCCCGCCTCATGGCGAATTTCCCGAGTTCGATGACCAGGCGTGGCGCCGGGCGTTCGACCTGATCGTGCTGAGCGCCGTGCGCCTGGCCCGGGCGGTCATTCCCCATTTCCAGCGCCGTGGTGGAGGGGCGCTGGTATTCGTGACATCGTCCTCCACCAAGGAACCGATTCCCGGCCTCGCACTGTCCACCGTGACCCGTGCTTCGGTGGCGGCTCTGTCGAAGGATCTGTCACGCCAGTATGCTGCCCAGGGCATTCGGGTGAATCACCTGGTTCCCGGGCGCATCGACACCAGCCGGGTACGCTCGCTCGATGCCGCCAATGCCGGGCGGGCGGGGATCACTCCGGAAGAACAGCACGGGCGCTCGGTGGCAACGATTCCCCTGGGGCGTTACGGCGAACCGGCTGAATTCGGTCGCGTGGGGGCGTACTTGCTGTCTCCCGCGGCATCGTATATCACTGGAGCAACGCTGCAGGTTGATGGCGGTATGCTCCGCGGGATCCTCTAGGGCGTCCTATGTCGCTGATGCGCCAGACCCTCCTGTGGTGTTCGGAAAACCGGTGGATGCGGACGCACGTTCCGAGGCTGTGGTTCGTACGCCGGGCGGTGAAGCGATTCATGCCCGGCGAATCGGTAGACGACGCCCTCGGCGAGGCCGCGGTGCTGAACGGTGGCGGCATCGGGGCCATCCTCACGCAACTGGGAGAGAACCTCGCCGATACGGCTGACGCCGTCGCGGTGGTGGCGCACTATCAGGGTGTCGTCGACACGATCGCGTCGCGCAAGCTCGATGCGGTGGTGTCGGTCAAGCCCACGCAGCTGGGACTCGACCACGACGTCGAGACCGCGTGCCGCAACCTGGCGGCGATCGTAGACGTGGCCCAAGCGCGGCGCAATGTCGTGTGGGTGGACATGGAACAGAGCAGCTACGTCGATGCCACCCTGGACGTCGTCCAGCGGATTCGGGATTCGTACGACAACATCGGTGTGTGCCTCCAGGCCTACCTCCGCCGAACCGCCGACGACATGGGGCCGCTGCTCGAGCGGGGAATCGGTGTCCGCCTGGTGAAGGGAGCCTATGCCGAGCCCGCCGACGTGGCGTTTCCCACCAAACGAGACGTGGACGCCAACTACCTTGCCTTGGCGGAGCGGTTGCTGGAATCGCCCGCGCCGGCGGGCCACCTCCGTCCGGCCTTCGCCACCCACGATCCCGTCATGGTACAGCGCATCCGCGACGCCGCCGGCGCCCGGGGCGTTGGGCCCGAGCGGTACCAGTTCCAGATGCTGTACGGAATCCAGCGCGGCCTGCAGAATACGCTGGTGAGGGAGGGCTGCGGTGTAATGGTGCTCATCAGCTACGGGGAGGCGTGGTATCCATGGTACCTCCGGCGTCTGGCCGAACGGCCGGCCAACGTATGGTTCGTTGCCAAGAGCATGGTGAAGGGCTAGCACCCTTGGTGATCAGCTCATGAAACTGTTGTGCCTGTCCGCCGACGATCTCCGCAGCGCGCTTCCCATGGACGTGGCGGTGCGGGTGGTGAAGCAGGCGTTTGCCGCGTTCTCGTCCGGCCGGGCCGAGGCGCCGCCCAGAACGGTGTTGTCGATCCCCGAGAGAGTTGCCACCACCTTGGTGATGTCCTGTTACCTCCCGGACTACGGCTTGGGCACCAAGGTGGTCTCGGTCTTCCCGCAGAACCGCGGCGGCCTCACGCCTGTGGTCCAAGGCCTGGTGGTGCTCCTCGATCCGGAGACGGGTGAACCGGTGGCCCTGGTCGACGGCACGGCCCTTACAGCTTGGCGTACCGGCGCCGCTTCGGGTGCAGCCACCGATCTCTTGAGCCTGGAGCATGCCACTGAAGCAGCCGTCATCGGAGCCGGGGCTCAGGCGCGAACCCAGGTGATCGCCCTGGATACGGTTCGGTCGCTGGACACAATCTGGATCTATGCCCGCACGACCGACCGGGTACGCGCGCTGATCGAGAACCTGCAGCCCCACGTATCGGCCACTCTCGTCGCGGCCGAGTCGGCCGTCGAAGCGGTGCGCGACGTCGCCATCGTGTGTACCGCCACATCGTCCACCACCCCGGTGCTGGACGGGAGCTTGCTGGCCCCCGGGACCCACGTCAACGCCATCGGCAGTTTCACCACTGAGATGTGCGAGATCGATGCCCGCACCATCGAACGGGCGCGCGTGTTCGTCGACTCGGTGGCTGCGGCCGTGGCCGAGGCGGGCGACCTCCTTGCGGCGGAGAGCGCCGGCGTGACCCAGCGGCACGATTGGACGGAGCTGGGCCGGGTGGTGACTGGAACCGCTACCGGTCGGGAGGGCGACGAGATCACCTTGTTCAAATCGGTCGGCCTGGCGGTCCAGGACATTGCCGTCGCCGGGGAAGCGGTGGCCCGGGCGCGCGCTGCGGGGTTGGGGACGGAGGTGGTGGTGTGAAGAGTGCGCAGGTCGCAGGGCGCAGTGCGCAGGGGTGGTATGGTTGATACGGTGAGGAACTCTGATTCTTGATTCTTGATGGATTGGACTGGGGCGGCGGGATTCGAACCTGCAACCTTCCGGTTAACAGCCGGACGCTCTGCCAGTTGAGCTACACCCCACTGGTTGTTAGTAACTTAGAATTGGACAATGGAAACCGGCGGTGGTTGCCTAATAGACACCGTCCACCCATCAAGATTCAAGGTTCAAGATTCAAAGCCCCCCTCCCTCATTCCAAATCTTCCAGCCGCTTGGGCCGATCGTCCTTGAGAAGGCGCGACAGGTCAGGGCCCGCTTGAGGGTTCGGTTTTGGAACTGGAGCCGGCTGCTGAACGTGGCCAAGTCGGTCTCGAAGACGTCGAGTCCGCCACCTGCATGGTAGACGGTGAATCCCACTGAGAATGATATCTACGGGGCAGGCCAATAATCCTGCGCACTGCGCACTGCGACCTGCGCACTCGACAAACTAGCTCCCAGCCCCCAGCCCATCATATACTAAGGCACTCCATGGAACACGGTACAGAATTCCTTCGCGACCTGGCGATCGTGCTCATGGTGGGTGCCGCCACCGCGCTGCTGTTCCAGCGCCTCCGGCAACCCATCGTGTTGGGCTACATCCTGGCCGGGGTGCTCATCGGCCCCCACGTCGGACCCCAGGTGATAGCCGATGGTGAGACGATCGAGACCCTGGCGGAGCTGGGCGTCATCCTGCTGATGTTTTCCCTGGGCCTCCACTTCAAGCTCCATCGCCTAGCGGCCCTGGCCCCCAACGCCGGACTCACCGCCATCATCGAAGTCGGACTCATGATGACGCTGGGATACCTGGCCGGCCAACTCCTGGGTTGGACCGACCTGGAAAGCGTCTTCGCCGGGGCCATCGTCGCCATTTCCAGCACCATGATCATCACCAAGCTGTTCGAGGAACGCGGTATCAAGGGTGCGAGAGCGGACCTGGTGTTCGGTGTCCTCGTGTTCGAGGACCTCATCGTCATTCTCCTCATAGTGATGCTCACCGCCGTTGCCGGTGGATCGGGCCTGTCACTCGGCGCCCTGGGTACCACCGTGGCCCGACTGACCGCCTTTCTCGCCGTCTATCTCATCGTCGGCTTGCTCACGGTGTCGCGGTTGCTGCGACGGGTGGGACGCCGCCGGCGGGCGGAAACGCTCCTCATCGTCAGCGTGGGCTTGTGCTTCGGATCCGCGGTCCTGGCCAAGGAGGTCGGCTTCTCGGTTGCGCTGGGCGGGTTTCTCGCGGGATCGCTCGTTGCCGAGTCGGGGATGGCCCGGCAGGTCGGTGAAGTCATCCGTCCCCTGCGCATGATGTTCACTGCCATCTTCTTCGTCTCCATCGGGATGCTGTTCGATCCCGACCCCCTCATGCATGAATGGGCCGCCGTGGCGCTGTTCGTGGTGGTGGTGTGGGTGGGCAAGGTCAGCGGGGTGACGGTCGGTGCGTTCCTGGCCGGCAACGGTGTGCGACCCTCAGTGCGCGCGGGGATGTCGATGGCCCAGATCGGGGAATTCTCGTTCGTCATTGCGGCCGTCGGGGTGGAGGCGGGCTCGGTTGGCCCGCAGGTCTACCCCATGGCGGTAGCGGTCGCGGTCATCACGGCTTTTGCCAGCCCGATCTTCCTGGGGCGGGCCGACGACGTCGCCCGCAGGATCGACCACGCCCTCCCAACTCGCATCAAGGCGTTCGTCATCCTGTACAGTTCGTGGATCGAATCGCTCAACGCCAGCCGGCAGGTGGACTCCCTGGGGCGGCGAGTGACCGGGCTGGTGCGTGTCCTGGTGTTCGAGAGCGTGTTGCTGGTGACCATCACCGTGGGTGTGTCCCTCGGCATGACGGAGATCCGGCGCTGGATCGTGGCCACCACCGGTGCGCCCATGATAGTGGTGAATACGCTCGCCGGACTGTTGATTGCCCTGTTCGTGTTTCCCTTGCTGGTGTCGATCGTGGTGTCGGCCCGGCGCCTGGGGTCCACGCTGGCGCTGGCGGCGTTTCCCCTCCGCCAAAAGGGACCCGACTACGGGCACGAACCGCGCCGGGCACTACTGCTCACGGCGGAGATCGCCATCGTGCTGGTGGTCGGTATCCCCATCGTGGCGGCAACGCTTCCCTTCGTGCCGGGCTACGTCGGTCCCATCGGACTGACGCTGTTGGTGCTCCTGTTCGCTGGGGCGTTTTGGCGCTCGGCCGGCAGCCTGGAAGGTCACGTGCGGGCCACCGGCGGGCTCATCGCCGAGGCACTGGCCCGGGAGCGCTCGGGGCGCGAACCGACGGCCATTCACCGGGTGCGTGAACTCATGCCCGGGATCGGCGTGCTGACACCGGTGACGGTGCAACCTGACAGCCCGGTCGTGGGCCGGACGCTGGCCGACATCGATTTGCGGGGGCGAACCGGCGCCACGGTGGTGGCCCTGTGCCGGGGAGACGACCGCATCGAACTCCCCTCCGGGCAGCAACGGCTCGAGGCCGGCGACATGCTCGCCCTGACGGGCTCGGAGGTCGCCATCGAGTCCGCGGAGCGGCTACTGGAACAGTAGCGAATCGGCCGCCTGCCACAGGTACCATGAGGCCACGGTACGATATGGCCGCCAGGCCTCGGCCCGCTCGAGGATCACCTGCGGCGCGGGGACGGTATCGCCGCCGAACACCAAACCGAAACCCTTGCGTACACCGAGGTCGTCGACCGGCATCACGTCCGGTCGGCCGAGGAGGGACATCATGAACATCTCGGCGGTCCAGCGCCCGATGCCGCGGACGGCGACCAGCCGTTCGATGATGGTGTCGTCGTCCATGCGGGACAATCGCCGGACGGATGGCACCGTGCCGTCGAGGACTTTGGCCGACAGGTCCCGTACGGCGGCGGTCTTGTTGCGGGACAGTCCGGCCGCCCGCAACCGGCTCTCGGGTGTGGCGAGGAGGTCCGCCGGGGCAGGGAACCGCTTGGGCGCGTACAGGTCCAGCACGCGCCCGAGAATGGTCGACGCCGCCTTCACGTGCAGCTGCTGGTAGACGATGGCCCGGAACAGAGCCCGGTAGGGGCTCCGGCCCGACTGGCGAACGAAGCGAACGGCCCCCAACCGACCGATGGCCCGGCCGAGTTGCGGATCATGCCGGCGGAGGTGGCGGCGCGCTCGGTCGATCTCGAACGGCCAGCAGGATTCGCGGGCACGATCCTCCGCCACCACCGCCTTCTTCTCGATCGATAGCAGGCGGCGCTTGGTGGTAACGCCACCGACGGCCGAAAAGCCCCCCAGCCCACCACCAGCGGCCACCACCCGGTGGCACGGTACGATGAGCGGGAACGGATTCCGCCGCATGGCCTGGCCGACCGCCCGGGCCGCCCCGGGAGATCCGGCACGCGCCGCCAGTTGGCCGTAGCTGATGGGGCCGCCGGCCGGGATGGCCAAGGCCATGCGGTAGACTTGCTGATGGAACGGCGGGATTCCGCTGAAGTCGAGCGGGATGGTGCTCAGGTCCTGGAGGGTTCCTTCGAGGTGGCGCGTGAGCCGCAGCTGGACGTCTCGGACCCATCGGGGAGGTGGCGGGTCTTTTCCCGGCCGGGCCGGCAGTGCCCGGCCATCGAGCAACTTCACGGAGGTGATCTTGTCGTCCCGCCATGCCATACGGCAGGCGCCGATGGCCGTGGGGAACACCAGTTGACCCTGGCGCAGCGCCATCATCCCACCGCCGATGCCACTCGGCGCCTGTTCTTGGTGGTTGCTGGGGTCGCCGGTTCGAGCAGCGGCGCCAGATAGCGGCCGGTGACGGACTCGGGCACCGCCGCCACGTCTTCCGGCGTACCCATGGCCACCACCCGTCCGCCGGCGTCGCCAGCCTCGGGTCCGAGGTCGATGATCCAGTCCGCCCGTTTGATGAGATCGAGGTGATGTTCGATCACCACCACCGTGTGTCCGGCGTCCACCAGTTTGTCGAGCACTTGAATCAGCACCCGCACGTCGTCGAGGTGTAGACCGGTGGTCGGCTCGTCGAGAATGTAGAGTTTGGCGCCCGACTTTTTCCGCGCCTGGATCAGCTCCCGGGCGATCTTGAGCCGTTGCGCCTCGCCGCCTGACAACGTCGTCGCGGGCTGGCCCAGGCGCAGGTATCCCAGCCCGACCTGCTGCAGGTGCCATAACGCCGTGCCCAGTTTCGGCTGGTGGCGAAAGCGCACTATGGCTTCATCCACGGTCCACTGCAGGACGTCGTGAATGGAGCACCCCTTGATCTTCACCTCCAGCACCTCGGGCTGGTAGCGCATACCGCCGCAGGCATCACAGGGCACGAACACGTCGGCCATGAATACCATCTCCACCCGTACGTGCCCGGCTCCCTCGCAGGTATCGCACCGGCCGCCGCGCAGGTTGAAGGAAAAGGTCGATGCCTTATAGCGCCGTTCCCGGGCCAGCGGCTGCTGGGCGAACAGTTGCCTGATGTCGTCGAACCCCTTCACGTAGGTGACGGGATTAGACCGCGGGGAGCGGCCTATGGGCGACTGGTCGATCATCACCACGGCCTCGAGCTGCTCCCAGCCCGTGAGGGCGTCGACCTCGCCCACCGCCTCGCCCAGATGAGTCTTGGCGCCGTGCGATCCGGTCAGCGCGGCCGACAGGTTGCGATAGAGGACCTCGTGGAGCAGGGTACTCTTGCCCGAGCCCGAGACCCCGGTCACCGCCGTCAGCGTTCGCAGGGGGATGTCGACGTCCACGCCGTGGAGGTTGTGCAGCCGGGCCCCCCGGATCTGAAGCCACTGGGGCCCGGTGGGCCGGCGGGCGCTGGGGACACCTATGCGCTTCCGCCCGGACAGGTAGTCGCCGGTCAGCGTGTCCGTCACTCCGGCCGGGTGGCCGGCATACACCAGCGTGCCGCCGTGCTCGCCGGCGCCGGGCCCCAACTCGACCATGAAATCCGCTTCCCGGATGGTGGCCAGGTCGTGCTCCACCACCACGACCGTGTTGCCGAAATCGCGCAGGCGCCGCAATAGGCCCAGCAGCCGGTCGATGTCGCGGGGGTGCAGGCCAATGGATGGCTCGTCCAGCACGTACAGGGTATCGACCAGCTGGGATCCGAGGGCATTGGCCAAGGCGATCCGCTGGGCCTCACCACCCGACAGGGTGCGTGTCTGGCGATCGAGTGACAGGTACCCGAGCCCGACATCGCCCAGGAACGAGAGCCGGCTCTCCAGCTGTTGCAGGATCAGCTGGGCCACGTGGCGCTGGTGGTCGGTGAGGTGCAACTGATCCAGCCATCGGAGGATTTGGTCGATGGGCCATGAGGCCACTTCGGCAATCGACCTCCCGTCCAGCGCCACGGCCAGGGCGTGCTCGTTGAGACGGGCGCCGTCACACCCCGGGCACTTGGTGGCCAGCTGATATTGCCGCAGGAATATGCGGACGTATTGCTTGTAGCGCTTCTTCTCCAGGCCGCGAAGGAACGGGAAGATGCCTTGGTAGCGGCCGTGCTTTCCGTGCAGCAACTGATGGCGGCCCTTGGCCGGCAAGCGGCTCCAGGCCTTCCCGCTGTCGAGTCCCAGAGCTTCGGCCGTCTTCAGCAGGAGCCGCCGCCGGGCGCCGTAACGCGGCTTGGTCCACGGGTCGATGGCGCCGTCGGCCAGGGATCGGTCGGGATCGGGCACGATGAGGGACTCGTGGTACTCCAGTACGGCGCCGAATCCGTTGCAGGCGTTGCAGGCTCCCTGCGGATTGTTGAACGAGAACAGGGCGGGACGGGGGGCCACGGCCGGAGTGTCGCAGGCGCTGCAGGCCGGCGTTTCGGTAAACCGCAACCGGCCCCCATCGTGGAGGACCAGAGCGATCCCCTCGCCTTCCTGAAACGCCGTCGCCACGGCCTCGACCAGCCGTCCTCGAGCGGCGGCGCCGGTGCTCAGCCGGTCGACCACCACCAGCACCTCCCCGGCCCGCGACAGGTCGAGTTCCTTGGGGAGTGACTCCAGGCGGTGTGCCGCGCCGTCGACGATCGCCCGCACGAACCCCAGGGCCAGGAGATTCTCCACCACCGTGTGGTGACTCCCGCGGGCCGCCTCGGGGAGCGGGAAGGCCACCTGGAGCCTTCCGCCCCCGGCAATCGTCTCCAGCGTCGCCGTGGCCGCGGCCTGGGGTGTGTCACGCCGGACCAGTTCGCCGCAGCGCCGGCACCAGCTGGTGCCCACCCGGGCCCACAGGAGCCGCATGAAATCGTACACTTCCGTAGCGGTGCCCACCGTGGACCGGTTGGAGACGGCTGGGTTGCGCTGTTCGATGGCTACC
>SMVY01000006.1 GCA_004357415.1 Gemmatimonadota bacterium | reverse complement strand
TGGTGATCCAAAACGCTACCATTCTAACGGCGACCGGTTCCGAGATCACCGGTGCTTCGATCGCGTTCGAGAACGGGCTGATCACCGGCATCGGCAGTGATGTCACCGTGCCGTCAGGAGCGATGGTGGTGGACGGTACCGGCAAGTACGTAACGCCGGGCATCATCGATACGCACAGCCACATCGGGGTGTACGCGGCGCCCGGCACCAGGGCCGAAAGCGACGGAAACGAGGCCACCGACCCGGTGACAGCACAGGTGTGGGCCGAGCACAGCGTCTGGCCGCAGGATCCCAAGATCCCCCTGGCCATCGCCGGCGGCGTCACGGTCATTCAGGTGCTGCCCGGCTCGGCCAACCTGATCGGTGGCAGGTCGGTGACGCTGCGCATGGTGCCGTCGAGGACGGTCCAGGGGATGAAATACCCCGGGGCGCCCTACGGCATGAAGATGGCCTGTGGCGAAAATCCCAAACGGGTTTACAGGGGGCGCCCCGACGGTCCGTCCACCCGCATGGGCAACATGGCAGGCTACCGCCAGGCGTTCATCGAAGCTGAGGCGTACCAAAGCCGCTGGGACAAGTGGGACGCCGACCCGAACGGTGATCCGCCGACCAGGGACCTCAAGTGGGAAACGATCGCCGGAGTGCTGCGGGGCGACATCTACGTCCACAATCACTGCTACCGGGCCGACGAGATGGTGCAGATGATGGACCTGGGCCGTGAGTTCGGCTTTACCATCCGGTCGTTCCACCACGGGGTGGAAGCCTACAAGATCGCCGACCTGCTGGCGGCCGAAGGCACCGCGGCGTCGGTCTGGGCCGATTGGTGGGGCTTCAAGATGGAAGCATACGACGGCATCCCCGAGAATGCGGGTCTGCTGGAGCAGGCCGGCGCCACCGCCATCATCCATTCCGACGACGCCAGCGGCATCCAACGGCTCAACCAGGAAGCCGCCAAGGCGCTGTACGCGGCGCAGCGGGCCGGCATCGACGTGACCCGGGAACAGGCCATCAGGTGGATCACCGCCAACCCGGCGTGGGCCTTGGGCATCGACGGCACCACCGGGACCCTGGAAGTCGGCAAGCACGCCGACGTGGTCCTGTGGTCGGGCGACCCGTTCTCGGTCTACAGCAAGGCCGAACAGGTCTACAACGACGGCTGGCTGGTGTTCGATCGCAACGACCCGGCCCGCCAACCTGAGACCGATTTCAATCTGGGCCAGGGTGCCCCGGGGGTGGGACGATGAGACAGAAAGGGCGGTCAGGCGGTAGGGCGGTAAGGCGGTATGGCGGTAGGGCGGTATGGCGGGCCGTTGATCGGGGGGTACTGCTGGGGCTGCTTCTCGTGACGCTGGGGCTTACCAATGCCGGGGCGCAGTCGACGGCGATCATTAACGCCACGGTATACCAGGACGAAGCGCCGGCGCTGGAAGGCGCCACGGTGCTGATGGAAGGCGGCAGGATCACTGCGGTAGGTCCTGAGGTCGCCATCCCGGCAGGGGCACGGCGAATCGATGCGGCGGGCCGGCTGGTGACGCCGGGGTTCATCCACAGCGTCACCGGGCTGGGCCTCACCGAGGTCGGTGCCGTGAGCGCTACCCGCGAGGGGAGCAAGCAAGGGGCGGTCACACCGTCCTTCAACGTGCTCGAAGGAATCAACCCGGCCAGCACTCGCATCCCGCCCACCCGTGTCGGCGGCGTGACAACGGTGCTGGCGCTGCCGGTAGGAGGGTTGCTCCCGGGAGAGGGCGTTGCCATCGACCTCGATGGCGTCACCATCGAACAGATGGTGGTGCGCTCACCGGCGGTGATGGTGATGAACCTGGGAAGTTCTTCGAAAGCGGCCGGCGGAGGTTCGCGAGCCGGGGTCATGGCCCTGCTCCGCCGGCTGTTCAACGACGCCGAGGTGCTGCGGGCGCGCGAGGTCGACTACGAAGAGCGGGACATGCGAGATCTGGCGGCGCCGGCGGAGGAATTGGCGGCTTTGTGGCCGGTGCTGGACGGAGAGATTCCACTGGCGGTGTGGGCCAACCGTGTCAGTGACCTGGAGAACGCCCTCCGACTGGCGGACGAGTACCACCTCGATCTGATAATCCTGGGCGGCGCCGAGGCGTGGAAGATCGCCGACAAACTCGCTGAACGGTTCGTTCCGGTCGTCGTCAACCCGTTCGACAACATACCGTCGTTCGACGGCCTGGCCACCCGCTACGACAATGCCAGCCTGTTACACGAGGCCGGTGTCCCGGTCCTCTTGTATGAATCGGATGCCGGCGGTCCGCGCAACCTCCGGTTCGCCGCCGGGATGGCGGTGCGCAACGGCTTGCCGCGGCAAGAGGCGTTCCGCGCCATCACCAGCGGCCCGGCCCGGGCGTTCGGCCTGCAAGACTACGGATCGATCGCCGTCGGCAAGGTGGCCAATGTGGTCGTGTGGGACGGCGATCCGCTCGATTTTTCCGGCGCACCGGCTCACGTATTCATCCGGGGCACCGAGCAGAGCATGGAGAGCCGGCAGAAGGAGTTGCTGGAGCGGTATAGGGAGTTGC
The DNA here is from genome assembly GCA_004357415.1 of Gemmatimonadota bacterium. Classification (GTDB taxonomy): domain Bacteria; phylum Gemmatimonadota; class Gemmatimonadetes; order Gemmatimonadales; family GWC2-71-9; genus N074bin45. The sequence goes on along the minus strand of SMVY01000006.1, from coordinate 6,590 downwards.
CGCCGGAGTATGAAGGGCGGTAAGGCGGTAGAGTCGGTAACGGGTGGTAACAGGCGGTAGGGGAGTTTACCGCCCTACCGCCCTACCGCCCGTTACCATCTGCTGCCGCCTTCGGAGCGCGCGCTCCGACTTCAGTCGCTCTTTTCGTCCTTTTTCTCGCCGGCCGGTTCTTCGGCCTCTTCGACCACAGCCTCTTCGACAATCTCGGCTTCTGCGGTGTCGGCTTCGGGGGCCGGCTCCTCGCCCACCGTGGCCGCGGCCCGGGCGTCCCGAATCTGCTCCTCGAGTTCGGCGGTCTTGCTCTTGAGATCGTCCAGCCGGGTGAGCATCGTCTCGATCTGCTCCTTGTCGGCTCCATCGCCCCGCTTCTTCTGATGATAAAGCAGTCCCAGATCCCGGGCGGTGTTGTCCTGCTTCCGCCGGAGCCGCATCAAATCGAGCCGGACCCGGCCCTCATCAAACGCCGACTGGGCCTTCTTGCCGAAGTCTTCCAGTTCCTTGTTCAGCCGATCAAACAGGTTGGCCATCGAATATCTCCTCTGTTCTGCGGTATCTCCACTGACGGAAGATAGCACCGGTATGTTTCAAATGACAACGTCGACAGATAACTTGTTCTCATATAATGACTTGCATGTGATGAAGTGGGCGGTGGATGGGGGTATGGCGTGGGGCGTGGGGGGTGGGAAACTCGGCTTCACGCACCATCCGTCAACAATAATGTACCCAAACTGCCCCCGCTGCCCCCGCCGTGCCTGAAACTCCAAGCGCGGCCTCTCTTGAGGCCGCGCTTGGAGTTTTCTGGTAGCCGGAAACCGGCGGCGCTAGCCGGCGGTTTCCAGGGCGTACACCGAGACCTTCTTACGATTCTTGTCCTTGTACTCGAACTTGACCACGCCGTCGATTACCGCGAACAGAGAATCGTCATTGGCCCGGCGAACGTTGTTGCCCGGGTGGAACTTGGTGCCGCGCTGCTTGACGAGGATGTTGCCAGCCAGCACGCGCTGGCCGCCGAACTTCTTGATGCCGAGGTATTTCGGATTGCTATCGCGCCCATTGCGACTCGACCCAACTCCCTTTTTATGTGCCATATCGACCTCAGCCGGCGGTCACGCCAGTAATGCGGACCTCGGTAAATTTCTGCCGGTGACCGGTCTTCTTGCGCACGTTCTTGCGGCGCTTGAAGCGGAACACGTAAATCTTCTTCTCCTTGCCCTCGCCGAGTACCTCGACATTGACCTTGGCACCCTTGACCAGCGGCGTGCCCGTCTTGATCGAGTCACCGTCCGCGGTGAGGAGCACCTCGTCGAACGTCACCTTGGCGCCAGGCTCGGCGTCCATGCGCGGCAGCCGGAGGACGTCTCCCTCCTCAGCCCGAAATTGCTTGCCCAATGCCCGAAAAATCGCGTACATGGTAGTGGTCTCTTGTCCCTAAGTGCCTTAAGTGTCGAGCCTTGTAAGGTAGAGGAGCCCGCCCCGCCCGTCAACCCTGCCCGTCGAGCGCAGCGGGGGGGTCCGTGCGCCAAAGGCCCACGGAGGCGAGGGCAGCGGGGGCAGCGAGGGCAGTTGACAGCCCGCCCCACCACCGCCAGATGCGGGGCGTTGTTACTGCCGCCCCCGCTGCCCCCGCCGCCCTCGCCTCCTCTACGCTAGTGGCGTAGCAGCTGACAGCTGCTACGCCACTGCGTAGAGGTCAGTCACATCCCGCTCCGCCGGCCGGCTCATCAGGCGGAACTCGTCGAGCCGCATCATGGGATCGTCCCGCACCTCGAGCTCCAAGCCGGTGCCCTTGATGAGGGCCTGCATCAGGCGGGGCTCCTGTTCGAGCAGATAGAGTGCCACCTCCGGGTGGAGCCGGATGGCCAACCGCTTGTCGCGGTCGGACTGCCCCGCCCGCCTGAGGGTGCGTTCCAGCCGGCGGGTGACGATCTCGGGGGTGAACACTCGGCCGGTGCCGGCGCACGCGGGGCACTCGGCGGTCTGCGAGTGCAGCAACGAGGGGCGTACCCGCTGCCGGGTCATCTGGATGAGGCCGAGGTCCGACACGGCGTAGGCCCTGGTACGGGCCCGGTCGCGGGCGAGGAGCCCGCGCAGCTCGTTGAGGACCTTGTCCCGGTGGCTCTTGGTCTCCATGTCGATGAAGTCGATGACCACGATGCCACCGGTGTCGCGGAGCCGGAGCTGACGGGCGATCTCCCGGGCCGCCTCCAGGTTGGTCCGGAGAATGGTCTTCTCCGGATCCTTCTTGCCGGTGTAGCGACCGGTGTTGACGTCGATCGACACCAGCGCTTCCGTCGGCTGGATGATGATGGAGCCGCCGGTGGGAAGTTCGACCCGAGAGCGGAACAGCCCGCGGATTTCCGCCTCGATGTCATAGCGATCGAAAATCGGGGTGCTCTCCCGATAGAGATGGACCTTGTCCATCATGTCGGGGTCAACCTGCTTCAGATACTCCTCGATCTCGTTGTAAAGCTCCTTGGAGTCGACGTGGAGCGAATCGACCTTGTCGCTCAGGAGATCACGAATGATGGCCCGGGTCATACTGGCTTCCCGTTGCACCAGCGCCGGAGCCCGGACGTATTGCCTCTTGCGCTCAATCTTCTTCCAGATCTTGAGCAGCGAGTCGATCTCTCGCTTGAAATGCTGTTCCGTGATCCCTTCAGCCACGGTGCGGACGATGACGCCGCCGGCACCCTTGGGGAGGACGTTCTGCACCATCTGGCGCAGCGTGCTCCGCTGCTCCCGGTTTTCTATCTTGCGGCTGACCCCGACCCTAGAGGCGTAGGGCATGAACACCAGGAACCGGCCGGGGATGGAGATCTGCCGGGTGACCCGGCTTCCCTTGGTGTTGATGGGTTCCTTGGAGACCTGGACGAGGATCTGCTCGCCCTTGGAGAGGACCTCGGCCACGTTGGGAATCGACCTGCGGCCCCGCTCGCGCATGCGGCGACCACCACCGTTTGACCGGCGGCCGCCGTCGTTGCCGTTGCCTTTGCCTTTGGCCTTGGTGTCGGCGGCGGCCGCGTTCTGATCGCCGTCTTTCCTCTCCCCCTCACCCCCACCATCTCCCTCGTCGTCATCGTCCGGCTCGAGGAGATCGGAGGCGTGGAGGAAGGCGCTCTTTTCTTTTCCTATGTCAACGAACGCCGCCTGAATGCCGGGGAGGATGGCCTCTACCCGGCCCAGATAGATGTCGCCTACCGAGCGGGACTTGTCCGGACGGTCGTAGAGAATCTCGACCAGACGGTCGTCTTCCAGGATGGCCACCCGGGTTTCCCGGTGGCCACCATTGATGAGTATTTCGCGCTTCAATGTGGTGAACTCCAACCGCGGGTGGCGCGGGCGGGCGGGCCCTGCTGGGCTGCCTCCGGCCGACCCCGGTTCGTAAGGGTAGCAGCGGTAACGCGCTAGACGCGTCCCGCGGCTTGATCATGGTCGATACCCACGCCCCACCGCCTGGCCTCGTGGCCGTGAACGCCGGGGTGGCTGGATATCGTATGCGATGCAGGCGTGAGACAGCCGCCCCCCGAGGGGGTGGGCCACTGCCGGGCCTGCCTGCCACTGAACTCTGTGGGGCTGGTGGCGCGTGCCACCGGTGGAGCGGGCGCTGCTTGGCAAACCAGCCTGGCGCCTGCCGGAAAGTCCGTGTGTGACTGCCAACTGAAGGGGCCGGCCTGACCCGACCACCCCTCATACGTTTCAATAAGAAACGATCAACAAAGCCTACCGCCGACTGCATGGTTTCTAAAGATATGTTTATCCATAGCTTAGGGCAAACCAGGCCACCCCACGGCCTCAACCGTCGATCGCCGACCCCAGGATCTCGCGGCCGATGACCAGCCGCTGGATCTCGCTGGTCCCCTCACCGATCTCGCACACCTTGGCGTCCCGCATCATGCGCTCCACGGGGTAATCCTTGGTGTAACCGTAGCCGCCGAAGATCTGGACCGCCTTGGTGGTGGTCCGCATGGCCAATTCCGAGCAGTACAGCTTGGCCATGGCCGCTTCCTTCTTGAAGGGCTTGCCGTTCTGCTTGAGCCAGGCCGCATGGTACAGGAGGTGGGTACCGGCCTCGATCTCCATGGCCATGTCGGCCAGCTGGAAGGAAATCCCCTGAAAGCTGGCGATGAAGCGGCCGAACTGCTTGCGGACCCCGGCGTATTCCAGCGCCTTCAGGTAAGCCCCTTCGGCGATCCCCAGGCTGAGAGCGGCGATGCCGATCCGGCCGGCGTCCAGCGTCCGCAGGAAGTTCTTGAAGCCGTCCCCCACGGGGCCGAGCACGTTCTCCTTGGGCACCACGGCATCCTCGAAAATCAGTTCCCGGGTGTCGCTGGCCCGCCAGCCCATTTTGTCTTCCTTCTTCCCTGCCCTGACGCCGGGTGTCTTGGGGAGATCGGCCGCGTGGCCTACACCCACTTCGGCACAGCGATCGAGGTCGATGGTGTCCTTGGTGATGATGAAGCTGGTGATGCCCCGGCCGCCCTTGGCCGACGGATCGGTCTTGGCGGTGACCGAGAAGATCTCGCCGACACCGGCGTGGGTGATGAAGTTCTTGCTCCCGTTCAGCAGATAGTGGTCGCCCTTGTCCTCGGCCGTGGTGACCGTGCCGCCGGCGTCGCTCCCGGCTCCGGGCTCGGTGAGCGCGAAACCGCCGAGTACCTTGCCGCTGGCGAGGAGCGGCACATAGGTCCGCCGCTGCTCGTCGGTGCCGAACTCGACGATGGGGCTGGTGCCCAGATTGGTGTGGGCGCTGACCGTCAGCCCGTGGCTGGCGTCTACCTTGGCCAGTTCGTGGATGGTGATGTAGTAACACAGCTGGTCCATGCCGGCGCCGCCGAGGTCCTCGTCCCACGGCACGCCGAGGAGGCCGAGTTCACCCATCTTGGCGACGTTCTCCCAGAGGAATTCCTGGGTGCGGTCGAGCTCACGCGCCACGGGGGCAACTTCGGTCTGGGCAAACTCGCGTACCATCTCGCGGACCTGCAGGTGGTGTTCACTGAAATACAGGCTGTCGTCCATTATTGAGGCGCTCGAAGGGTTGGGGGCGCTCGGATAGCCGAGAGGGGATCGGAATATTCCGGAATATGGGTGGTAAGGCGGTAGGGCGGTAGGGAGGTATTGGGCGGTAGTGGCCAGCTCTTGGTTCCTGCGCACTGCGCACTGCGACCTGCGCACTCGTCAGTCCGTCACGCCGTACTTCATAAGTATCTCCACCACCCGATCGAGCGGCAGCGGCTCGACCGTGCCGTGATGGCCGGTGACCGAGGTGGCCATGAACATCGAGTTGTAGATGGCTTCTTCGGTGGCTTCGATGGTGGCTTGGAACAAGGGGGACATGTTGCCGTTGGGGAGGTCGGCGATGTTGCGGGCGCGGGTATCTCGGCGGCGGACATCGGGGTGGGTGGCGAAGGCGATCACGTAGTCTCCCGAGCCGTTGGAGGCGGATGACCCGGTGCGAGCGACCCCAAAGAGAGCCCGGTCGGCCAGGCGGCGCAGATTGCGTTCGCTGAGTGGCGCGTCGGTGGCCACCACGACCATTACGCTGCCGTCACCGGCGTCGTCTTCCGCGAAGCTGCGATAGGCGTATTGGCCCAGCTCCTTACCCACCGGGGCTCCCATGATCTGGAGCACGCCGCCGTAGTTGGTCTGGACCAGGACGCCGACGGTCCAGCCGCCCAGCGCATCGGGCAGCACGCGTGACGATGTGCCGATGCCACCTTTCCAGCCGAAGGCGATGGTACCGGCGCCGGCGCCGACGCTGCCCTCTGGTACCGGGCCGGCGGCGGCAGATTCGAGGGCGCGGACCACGTGTTCCGGCCGGATGGGCCGGGCACGTATGTCATTGAGGAAACCGTCGTTGGTCTCGCCCACGACGGCGTTGAGGGAGCGCACCTGTTCCATTCCGGGCCGGGCCAGCATCCAGGCGACCATGGCATCGGCGGCCCGCCAGACGCACAGGGTGCACGTCAGCAGGATCGGTGTCTCCAGTTCGCCCAGTTCGTCCACTTGGGTCACGCCCAGAAGCTTGCCGTAGCCGTTGCCGACGACGATGGCGGCGGGGACCCGGTCAAAGTAGGGATTGCCGTCGTGCGGCAGGATGGCGGTGACCCCGGTGCGTACCGAGTCGCCCTCGATTACGGTCTCGTGACCCACACGGACACCGGCTACGTCGGTGATGGCGTTGAGGGGCCCCGGAGTGAATACCCCGGGGGCTACCCCCAAGTCGCGGGCCCGTTGTTGCGCCGAGAGCGCAGCGGTGGCCCCCGTACTGAGAGCCGCCGCAAGGAACAGGCTGGTCGCGGACGTGAACGGCGGACGAGGGCGATTCACTCCGGGTCGGCCTCATCAGGAGGTCTCGGCGGCCACAGGTGATCACACCCGCTGTCGACCCGGCAAACGGCGTGGGACGTGAACCCAATCGCGTCGTGAATGTCGAAGCGGAAGTCTTCCGCTCCGGCGGTGTTGGGCATGGACACCAGCCAGGTGAGGATATCGATCGGAGTCCATACCCATTGGTCCCCATACTGGGTCCACTGAGTCGTCCCGGTGGTCATGGTCGCCCGGGTCCGCTGCCAGCGCTCGACCGTCTTGCG
>SMVY01000058.1 GCA_004357415.1 Gemmatimonadota bacterium | reverse complement strand
TTATCGATTCGGAAAAAAGCTTCGCTCGCCCAGGAGCCCAGACGAAAGCTGGCGCTGACGCCCACGTCGACGATCCAATACCCGGGCAGGCTGTTGAGCGCGCTCCCCGGAACGGTTCGCCGCTCGCCGACGTAGCGGGCTTCGATGTCGGTCCGTAGCCGGCGGTAGGGGATGCCAAGGGCGACGGTTACCATGTGCCTGGGACGGTAGGCCACCTGCCCCGTCAGCACCGGCCCGGCGTACTCCACGATCGTCAGGCTGTAACTCCCTCGCAATACTCCGGCACTCCGGCGGTGGGTCAGCCGCAGCGCCACGTCCATCCCGCGGCGCCGGACATCGAAGTTGTGAGGGCTCCAGATGAACCGAAAATTGGGGACCCACAGAATCATGCCGTCGATGTCCGACCGGAACAGCGCCAGGTCGGCGGCCACGTCGATGGCACCCACGGGCACGGCGTCGAGCGAAACCCCCGCCTGTATCTCATTGGTGATGCGTTCGGGACCGAGATCGGGATTCGGCTGCACCAGGACGCCTTCCTGGAAGAACTGATCCGCCAAGCTCGGCGGTGAGAACGCCCCGCCCCAACTGAGGTGGATCCCAACGACGCTGTGCTGCCAACTGGCGCCAACGCGGGGCGACAGGAACAGTCCGTCCAGTTGTGAGGTCCCGTCCGCCCGGAGCGCCGCAAACACCTCCACCCGGTCGCGATCGCCGAGGGGGGCCTGGTGCCGCAGCATGGTCCACACTCCGCCGTAGTCGGCCGTGGTCGGAGCGTTGCCGCTCAGGGACGTCGAGCGGAAGGATTGATGCCGGTAGTCGGCGCCGACGGACGTGGCGATTACGGTGACGCGGCCCGTCACCTGGAGCTGCAGGGCGCCCTCTCGGACCGCCACCGAGTCGTGGTAGGGCACCCGAGCCGGCGGCGCGGAATCGCGGTAGCTGTTGTTCTGCTGCCGGACGCTCGCGTCCGCCTCGATCACCCAGCGGCCCACGCCGATGCGCGCGGTGGCCAGTCCCCCCAGGCGATCCTGCGTCTGGTGGGCCGACGGTGTCGGTTGGGTCACCGGTCCGGGCATCCCGCGATCGACCCGCAACCACTCCAGCCGGGCGCCAACTTCCGTGGTTCCGGTGCCGACCGTCCCGGTGGCGAATGCGCTGGCCATCTTTGCCTGGGCGTTGACCCGGGTGGTCTCGCCACCGCCCCGCACGGGAGGGATGGTGTAGCGGAAGTCGCCGGCGGTCCGCCGCGCCTCGGCCACGAGCAGCCCGTGCACGCGCCAAGTATCACCCTTATGTCCGCCGGCCACCTGGCCGGTGAACCCGGCTGCGCCGAAGGACCCACCCTCGACCTGTCCGGCAATCTCCGCCCGGGAGGCCTTGCGGCTCTCGATGGCCACGACCCCTGCCAGCGCGCCGGCACCGTACCGGGCCGAGGCCGCACCCCGGATCACCACGATCCGCTCGACGGCGGCGAGGGGGACCGTGGACAGGTCGGCGGTGCCGGTCAGCGGATCGTTGATCGGCGTCCCGTCGAGGAGGACCAGCACCTGGTCGGCGTTGCTGCCGCGAATGGACAACGTGGCCGGCGCCCCCAGACCGCCGGTGCGCATCACCAGGAGGCCGGCCTCGCCTTGAAGCAACTCGCCCAAGTCGCGGGCGCGCGAGGCCTCGATCGCCTTCCGGTCGATCAGTTGCACGCCGGCCGGAGCGTCGGGCGGACCGCCGCGCACGACTAGTTCATCGACGGTTATCGCGGCAGGCATCAGCACCACGCGGACGACTCGCGTGGTGCCGTTCCTGACCGTCAGGCGAAGCTGGTTGGGGAAGTATCCCAGGGCGGTGATGCGCAGCTGGCGCTCACCCGGTTCCACGCCGCGGAGGACGAACCGACCATCGGGGCCGCTCACCACGTGACCGGCGTTGCCGACCACCTCGATCCGGGCCAGGGCGATCCCGGCATTGGCGATGGTGTCGAAGACGATGCCGCGAATTTCCCCGGCTACCTGGGCCGGGGCGGACCGCGGCATGGCGCACCACCACAGGAGGCCGAGCAGGAGTCCCAGCGCCATCCGGGAGCCGGACGGAGCGATCTCCCCCCCGGCGGGCCACCGGCAGGCGATACGACTGCAACGCAAACCGCCCATCCTCCTGGGGGAGAATGGGCGGCGGAAACGACGGAGATCCGACCAGATCATTGGACCACCTTCCCTCCCCCGAGGGATCAATAGGTGGGGCGAACACGGAGGTCTCCTGGCTTCGGGCGCTTCGCTGGCCTTCCCGGTTTCCCAGTGGCGTGATCAGCGAAGTGGTCGTGCCCGTTACAGTGGCGGGGCCGCGCCGGAATCTCACCGGCTTCCGTGGTCCGTGCTCGCTATGTGGTACGACGTTGACGGGCCAAGTCTAGGAGGTTCCCCCCCCGCTGGCAAGGGCGCGCGTCAGACGCTCCTTCAGGGCGTGCCTTCTTTCCTGGTAACCAATCCACTCGGAGGCCGGCACTTCCGCCTCGCGCCCGCGATAGCGTGCGTCCAGCAGAGCGAGCCGTCGCACCAGCACTTCGACCGGTTCCTCCTCGACGGGGGCCGTGGCGTGACTCCGACGGATGCGCCAAGCGGTGACGATCAGGGCGAGTCCCATCACGCCGACCAGCGCCACCAGGAACGGAGCGGTACTCCGCGGCACGGCATCGGGAAACGCGATGGTGATGGTATCCGCTGGGGTAGGACGTCCGCGCCAAGTTCGGAACGCCTGCCCCGAGATGACTTCCGGCTCAGGAGCTTCGAACATCGGACCGGTCACCCTCGGGCCGGTATCTTCGATGAGCAGGCTGAATTCCCGCGCGGTATCGGCAAAGACGAAAACCAGGTTGCCAGTCGTGGCGGGGATGAGATACCTGAGGAGCAGTTCCTTGGCCCCCGGCGCGATGGGACCGAGCACCTCGACCTGGCCGTCCCTGAAGAACACCGCCTCAGGCGAAAAATCGCTGGCGCCGACGTCGAACCCGATGACGACGTCCGACAGCGGGGTGGACCACGTCGGGCGCTGGGCGTGGCCGGGAACGCGGGTCAGCCACCCCGGGTTCTCCAGCCCGACGAGATCGATGACCTGGCGGGTACCGTCAGCCCGGGGCGCACCGACGACGACGTGCCGCGACGCGACTTCGATCCGGGCCGTGGTCGAGGTGTCGGACACGACGATACTGATGGCCGTGTCGGGGCGCTCCGGATTGGTGTGGACCGGCGAGGAGAAGTACTGCACCCCGGCGTAGGACGCACTCAGGATGTAGACGGCTGTAGTGTCCGGATTGAAGTCGAACCGGAACGACCCGTCCGCCCGGCTGAGCGTGCTGTCGACCGGCCCCTGGAAATCCCTTCCCACCCGGTGCAGCACCACTCGGACGCCGGCTTGCGGGACATTGTCGGCCGATGTGAGCCGCACAATGGTGCCGCCGACCGGCAGGAGGTCCTGCGCGGCAGCGGTGGCCGTTGGAAGCGCCAGCCCCAACAACAGGACGGCCCTACGGGTTGAAACGGCCGAAATCCTGGGGGTCGAGTTTCTCGAGGCGTTGCTTGAGCAACTCGGCATTCAAGGCTGGGTCGGATGGGATAACATCGTCCGATGGGATAACATCGTCGGCTTCTACCGGGTCGCTGAGCAGTCGATCGTCGGTGAAGATCGGCGCCTCGAGCCGCAGCGCGATGGCGATGGAGTCGGAAGGCCGGGCGTCGACCTGAAACACGTGATCGTCGCGATCGATGACCATTTCGGCGTAGTAGGTGTTCTCCTTGACGGACTTGATGAACACCCGGCGGAGGGTCCCGCCAAGACCCGTCACCACCTGGGTCAGCAGATCGTGGGTCATGGGCCTCGGGGCCTGCTTATCCTGGAGCTTCATGGCGATGGCGTTCGCCTCGGCCGGCCCGATCCAAATGGGGAGGAATCGGTGCCCGTCTTTCTCGCGCAGGATCACGACCGGGGAATTGCTGGTCGGGTCTACGCCCAGGTTCTGAACCACGACTTCTATCATACCCATCAATATAGTGCGTCCGGCCCGGGGTCGGACATCCAGCGGGTTAGCGGACGGCCCGCTTGAGGTCCTTGACCCGATCGATCCGCTCCCAGGTGAACAGGTTACGCTTCTTTCCCGCGATCTTGACACTCTCCGGCGACCGACCGAAGTGGCCGTAGGTGGCGGTCGGGGAGTAAATGGGGTTGCGCAGTCCGAGGACCTCGATGATCCCTCGGGGCGTCAGGTCGAACACTTCCCGCACGGCCCGTTCCAGTTCCTCGTCGGACACGCCGCCCGTGCCGAAGGCATCCACCATAATCGATACCGGTTCCGCCACCCCGATGGCATACGCCAACTGCACCTCGCACCGTTGAGCCAGGCCGGCCGCCACGATGTTCTTGGCCACCCAGCGGGCCGCGTAGGCCGCCGATCGGTCGACCTTGCTGGGGTCCTTGCCGCTGAAGGCTCCGCCACCGTGCCGCGCCATGCCGCCATACGTGTCGACGATGATCTTTCGGCCGGTGAGCCCGGCATCGCCGTGCGGTCCCCCGAGCACGAACCGGCCCGTCGGGTTGACCAGCACCTTCGTGCGGCGGCTATCGATATCCGTGCCGGCCATGACGGGCTTGATGACCTCCTCGATCATGGCCTCCTTGATGGTACGCTGGGAAAGTTTCCTGTTGCCGATACGGTCGGCGTGCTGGGTGGAGATGACCACCGTGCGCACCGCCACAGGCGTGCTGCCGTGGTACTCCACCGACACCTGAGACTTGCCATCGGGACGGAGCCAGGACAGTGCCCGCTTGGTCTTGCGCACCTTGGCCAGCCGTTCGGCCAGGCGATGCGCCAGGAGAATCGGCACCGGCATCAACTCGGCGGTCTCGTCGGTGGCGTACCCGAACATCATCCCCTGATCGCCGGCGCCCTGGCTCTTGGTCGAGGACGAATCGACTCCCTGGGCGATGTCGGGCGATTGCCGGTCGATCGAGGTCAGCACGGCACAGGTATCCGCATCGAAGCCGTACGAGGCGTCGGTGTAGCCGATCCGTCGTACCGTGTCCCGAACGATGTCGGGCACGTGAACGTAGGTGGTGGTGGTGATTTCCCCGGCGACGATCGCCATCCCGGTCGTCACCATCGTTTCACACGCCACGCGTGCTGCGGGGTCGGCTGCTAGAATGGCATCGAGGACGGCGTCCGAGATTTGGTCGGCCAACTTGTCAGGGTGGCCCTCGGTCACCGACTCGGAGGTGAAGACGTGGTTCTTGGAACGAGGGACTGACGATGATTTCACGAATACTCCATGGAGACGATAAGTGATACGGGCCCGTTCACGTGCGGGGCAACGTAGCGGAGTCCTGTGGTCCCGACAACGCGCCGGTTGGGTCGAGCAATTCCAGGTCGACGTGGGGGTCCATGTGGTGTCGTACGATCTCGGCCACCTCCTCGGCTGTCATGGCCATCAGGGCCGCCTCGGCCGCCGCCCGGGCCACGGCGTAGGGCACCCGCCGGATGACCCATTTTACCAGGGGGATGGACGGCGGCGCTACACTCAGTTCGAAATACCCCAACCCGACCAGCAGCACCCCGAGAATCGGGTCCGACGCCATCTCGCCGCACACGCTCACCGGGACGTCGTATCGGGCACCTGCCTCCACGATCTGCTTGAGCTGACGCAACACCGCGGGGTGATAGGTGATAAAACGCCGGCTCAGCATGGCGTTTCCCCGATCGACCGCCAGGGTGTATTGCGTCAGGTCGTTGGTCCCGACACTGAAGAAGTCGCTCACCTGGGCCAGGTGATCCGCCACCAGCACGGCGGCCGGTGTTTCCACCATGACGCCCAGCGGGACGTCGTCCGCCGCCCGAATTCCGGCGCGCCGGAGCGCGTCCGCTTCCTCCTGCATCATTTCCCGTGACAGGACCACTTCCTCGACGCCGGTGACCAGCGGTAGCATGAATTGTACCTTCCGGTCGGCTGCCGTCCGGAGGATGGCCCGCAGCTGGGGCCGGAAGATCTCCGGCTGATCGAGACACACCCGGATCGACCGCCACCCCAGGAACGGGTTGGCCTCCGCCGGCGCGGAGAAGGCCGCCGGGAACTTGTCCCCACCCAGATCGAAGGCGCGGATGGTGACTGTGTGGTCGCGGAAGGCATCCGCCACGCGGCGGTAATAGGTGGTTTGCTCGTCCTCCGTGGGGAGATCGGCGCGGCCGGTCACCAGGAATTCCGTCCGCAGCAGTCCGACTCCCTCTGCCCCGTACCGAATAGCGGGTTCGACCTCCTCGGGAAGATCGACGTTCGCCAGAAGCGTTACGCTCTTGCCGTCCGGGGTTACCGCCGGCTCGGACACGCCGACCTCGAGTTCCAGCTCGAGCCGGTGCCACCGGCTGTTCCTCGCCCGGATGTCTTCCAGTTCGGCCCTGGTCGGTTGGACGTACACGACTCCGGCGTGGCCGTCGAGGAGGATGGGCATGCCATCGTCGATCGCGTCGAGCGCGCCCCTGGCGCCCATCACCGCAGGGATTCCCAACGAGTGTGCCAGAATGGCGGCGTGCGACGTGCGGGTCCCCTCTTCGGTCACCAACCCCACGACGTGTTCGCGATCCAACTGCACGGTGACCCCGGGCGGGAGTTCACGCGCCACGATGATGACGGGATCCTCCAGCGAAGCCGACCACCATTCGTTTTCTTCCCAGCCGGTAAGGCGATGGAGTACCCGGCGTTGCGTGGCGGTGATGTCGATCAGCCGTTCGCGCAGGTGGGCCTTGGCCGATCCGGAAAACAGCTCGCGGTATTCGAGAGCCTTGAATTCGTAGGCCGTCTCGGCACTGAGGTTGTTGTTGCGAATCAGGGTTTCGACGCCGGCCAGGAAGTCGCGATCCTGAACCATGAGGATCTGGGCGTCGAAGATGCGCGATTCCTCTTCCCCGGCCCGTTCGAGGACCCGGGCGCGCAGCGATTCGAGGCTCTCGACCGCCTCAGCAACCGCCTCATGCAGCCGCTCTACTTCCGACTCGATTTCGGAAGACCGAATGCCACGGTCGGGAACGTCGGGGAAGTCCAGCCGGACGATCACCGCCGTGGCGTAGGCGACCCCGGGAGAGACGCCAATTCCGGTCAGGGTGGTCGAACGCTTCACTCTTCGCCGAATCCTTTTTGTACCAGCGTAGCCAGCGCCTGCACGGCGGCTTCGGCGTCGAGACCCTCAGCCCGAAACACTACGGTGCTACCCGTCTCCGCCGCCAGCATCATGACGCCCATGATGCTCTTGGCGTTGACCGCCATGCCATCCTTGACGATCTCGATGTGCGCGTCGAATTGGTTGGCCACTTTGACCAACTCGGCCGCCGGGCGAGCGTGAAGACCCAGTTCGTTGACGATGGTCGTTTCTAGTTCGATCACGCGCCCACCCAGGCCGAAAGAAGAATGATTGTCGCCACAACGAGGGTGAACCGCAGACCGGTCACCCGAGGATTAACCCGGGCCATGACCACGGCGATACCGGCGACGCCCAGGGCCCCTGCCATCACCACCCGATCGAGATCGGCCACCAGCCACCCGCCGATCACCGGCAAGGCCACCCCCATGGCGAACCCTGCTGCAGGGCCCGCCAGAGCAACCGCCTTCGGTAGCCAGGACTTGTGGAGCACCTGGCTTACCTCCAGCCCGCTGGCCCACCCCACCCGGAGGCCCCACCACTCGACGGCCACCCGAATGCCGTTGAACACCACCAGAAACCCGAGCAACCCGGCACCGGCCAAGCCGAACGCCACCATCACCAGGGCCGTACTCACCAGCGCCGGAAGAATGCCGGTCCAGAACAACTGGTCGCCCAGGGCTCCGAGAGGACCACATAGCGCGGTCCTGAGCCGGAGAATTTTCTCTCCCGGAACGCCCTGGTACTCCGCCCGCGTGGTGGCGCCCAACGCGAGACCGGCCAGATATGGTTGCGCGTTGAAGAACTCCGCCTGCCGGGCCACTGCTTCACGGTACCCGGCGGGGTCTTGCTGCCGCATCTTTTGCAGCAGGGGGAGTGCGGCGTATCCCATGCCGATTCCCAACATTCGCTCGTAGTTCCACGCGCCCTGTACCGAGAACAACCGCAGGAACGCCCTCCACAGCGGCGCCTTCATGACCTGAGCACCAGCAGGAGGACCCCCAGCAGCGCTCCGACACCCAGCCACCTGAGCCGGCGACCCCGACCAGCGCTTCGGATGGCTCCCGATGCGGCACCGGCGAGTCCTCCCCCGATCACCACCATCAACAGCCCACTCGCGGCCCAATCCGGTAGCGCGGGCGCGGTGCGCACGGCGACTCCGGATAGGATGGCCACGACGGAGAGAGTCACACTGCGGGCCACATCCCGCAACAGGCCGCCATACTGTAGGGCCTCCACCGCCAAGGGATCGCCGGCACGCAACGATGCCTCCCGGCGGCGTACCGCGGTGGCGTTGGCGTGCCGCAGCCGGTTGAGGGTCCAGCCACCGACGCTGGCCAGGACCAAGCCGAGCACCACGGCGATCCCGGTGAGCCCGTGACCCTCGATGCCGGTGCTCGCCACCACGGCACCCACGGTAGCGGCACCATAGTCGGGGTATCGGGCGGCACCGATGGCCACCGACTCCAAGGCGAACAACTCCATGATGACCCCGACCGTCACGCCCGTGGCCGGGTCGCCCGACAACCATCCGGCAACGGCTCCAACCACGATCGGACGGGAGATCATGATCTGCGGGAGGCTCACGAGGTCGAGGCCCACCAAGGTACCCCAGCCGAGCAACGCGACCACCACCTCAACGGGCATGTCGATCACGCCAGAGCCTTCAAGTCTTTTCGGCCCGCCGAAGGGACATCCTGGGCCACCACCCGGACGCCACTCTTCTGGAGCGATTGCAGCTGGCTCAATTCGTCCTCGGTCAGGTACAGGTACGGCAGCCGCTTCGTTCGGCCGGGGCGGTGATGGATACCCCCGAGGTTCACCTCTTTCACCAGCGTCGGGTTGTGTCGAGCCAACTCGGCCATGGTGGGCACGTCGCCTGTCAGCACCACGGCCCGTCTGGGATCGGCCTCCCATGCCGGAAGTTTGCTACAGGCGTCCTCGGTCCCGGCGAAGATGACATCCATCCCCGGCGGCATGGCTGTGCGATAGAGATCCTGCTCCCACTGCGCTTCCATGACGCCGTCATCCACCAGGATTACCAGCCGGACGCCGAGGAACTGTCCCCAGCTGATCACCACCTGTCCGTGGATCAGGCGATCGTCGATCCGGTAGAGTGCCACCGCCATCAGGAGACCCGAATGGCCTCGGTTCCGGCGGCCCTAGCCCGTCCGGCCGCCTCGTCCGGCGTACCATCCCGGTGAAACACGAACTCTAGCAGCATGGGAAGATTGACCCCGGTCACGATGCTGGCGTCGTGAGCCCCCTTGAGTTCCCGCAGCGCCGCCATCATGCACGATCCCGTCGGAAGGTCCACGAATACCACCGCCGGGTCGGGCCCGAGCGCCTCGGCGATTCGGTCCCGCAACAGGTCCCGGTCGCACCCCTCGTTGGACACGGGTACCAGTACGTCACCGAGGCCCGAGATCTGGTTCACGGCCTCGACCAACGATGCGGCCAGCCCGGCGTGGCACACGATCACTCCGCGCACGCCGCTACTCATAGTCTTCCTGGAGATACTCCTGGATACCGCGCTTGTCTTGTAGTCGCCGGATGAGCCGTTCGTTGAACGCCGCGGCCACGTCGACCCCGGAGAATCGCAACAAGTGCATCATGGCGACGACCTCGGAAAGGACCGTCAGGTTCTTCCCCGGGTTCAGCGGCACGATCACCTTGGGCAGCGTCACGTCGAGAATGGTGGTCTCCTCCCGCGACAATCCGGTGCGGTCCATCTCGCGGGCGGTGTCCCACGGCTCCAACTGCACCACGACTTCGATGCGCTTCTGTTGCCGCACCGCGCGCACGCCGAACAACGTCGGGATATCAACCAGGCCGATGCCGCGGATCTCCATGTGGTGTCGGGCCAGTTCGTGGCCTTGCGCTATCAATATGTCGTTGCCGCGGCGGGTGATCATCACCACGTCGTCGGCCACGAGGCGATGACCCCGCTCCACCAGGTCGAGCACGCACTCGCTCTTGCCGATGCCCGATGTACCCATGAACAACAACCCCACGCCGTACACATCGGCCATGGATCCGTGGACGGTGGTCCGGGGCGCGAACGCCTCCTCCACGATTGGTTTGATCCGGCGATAGAACTCGGCCGTCTTGAGCGCGGTCCGGAAGACGGGGACGTGTCGTTCCTTGGCGAGTGCAATGAGTTCGTCCGGCACCGTTTGAGCCTTGGTGACGAACAGGCACGACAGATCGAAGGCAAAGAACGCTTCCAGCCGAGTCAGGCGTTCGTCCGGGTCGAGCGAGTCGAGGTAGGTGATTTCGGTCTCGCCCAACACGTGCAGGCGACGGGGAGAAAATCGACTGGCGAACCCAGCAAGCGCCAACCCGGGGCTGGCCACCTCGTCGTCCGGGATCGGCTGGTCCAGTCCCAGGTCGCCGGTGAGGACTTCCAACTGGAGCGGGTCGCCCGGTCGCTCGAGAAGATCCCGAAAGCAGAGCGTCACACTTGATCCGGTGCGGGTTTTCTGACCCGGCGCGGCCGCTCGACGGCTTTGCGTAGTTGGCTTCTCAGTTTGGCCTCCGCCCGGTCCAGCGCGGTCCGGTGATCCGGGCCCTCGCCGGTCGCCACCATCACCTCCCCCTGCGACAGATGCAGGCGAATCTCAGCACTCGGGGTCGACCCCTGGACATCGAACACGAGGTGGTTCGACACCGGGCGGGGCGCTGCACTTTCGAGCCGGGCCATGATGGTATCGGCACGTTGGCGCAGACCGTCGCTGATTTCGAAATGACGGGCGGTGATGGTCGTTTCCATGTTGTCTCTCCAGGTATCATCCACGAATTATGTCTTCCAGGTGCTGCTCGGTGCGATCCGCGGCACCGTCCCACGTGAGTGATGACGCGAACGCCGCAGCCCCACGGCCCAACCGGGCCCGCAGGCCCTCGTCCCGCACCAGTGCGATCATCCGCCCGGCCAGCGTACCCGCGTCTCCGTGCGGCACCAGGAATCCGGTCTCGCCGTGACGCACGGAATCGCGCAGACCCGGGCTGTCGGAGGCAATCGAGGGCGTACCGCAGGCAGCCGCTTCGACGATGGTCATCCCCCAGCCTTCCTTCGGCGAAGCAAACACATTGGCGACCGCCCCGCGAAACAGCGCCACCTTCTCCTCTTCTGGAACATACCCAAGAAACCGGACAGCCTCCTCGATGTCCCATTGCCGGGCCAGTCCCTTCAGTCGGTCCAAGTCGTCGCCGCTCCCGGCGATCCGCAGGGTGAGTTTGGGTATCTCCCGCCGGGCGATGACCAGGGCCCGGAGGGCCACATCCACCCCTTTATAACGCTTCAGCCGCCCTACGAACAAGAAGAACGGCGGAGCCGCCGGGGAGGCCGGCACCGGTGGGGGAGCGCTGGTCACCGGGGCCACGCCCGGATGAATGACCCGAATGTGATCCCATGGCACTCCGCGTGCCACCAGGTCGTCGCGGGTGCTCTCGCTGATGGCGTGGAAACCCGCCCGCCGGTATACCCAGGGGATGGGGCGTTCCGCCAGCCACACGACGGTGGCGGCCGGCCAGGAGGCTTCCCTGAAGGCAGTGGCCCCGAACAGGTGTGGCACGATGGCACAGAATGGAGTGTGGCACAGCGTCGTCAGATACAACGGCAGTTTGTTGATGTCTTCGATCACGATATCGGGCGGGTCGGCCCGCAGCAAGCCACGGAACGAACGCCGCGCCCGTAGGGCGAAGGAATGCCGCCGGCCGACCCGGTGCACGTCGATGCCCCTGACGGTAGCCCGCTCGTTACACCCCTCCCAACCGGAGGCCAGCAGCCGTACACGATGACCGCGTTCGGCCAACCGCTCGAACAGTTCGAAGAAGTGGATCTCGGCGCCGCCCGCCTGCGGGTTGTCGATGTCGAGCCAGTTGACGGCGAGAATGTTCACAGCCGGCCCAGTGAACGCGCGACCCGGTCAAGCACGCCGTTGACGAATCCAGGGGACTTGACCGGGCCGAACCAGTGCGCCAGCTGAACGGCTTCATCGATGATGACCTTGGCCGATTTGGTCGGGTCGGGCATCACCGTCTCGTCGGTGAGTTCGCGAATGGCGATCCGGAGGATGTTGCGTTCGACGACGCCCAGCCGGTCCAGCCGCCAGTTCTCGCTGGCGTCGGCGGCGAGGCCGTCGAGCGCGCCGACGTCTTGCACCACGGCCCCGGCCAGGCCCTCGGCGTGCTCGAGCATTTGCGGTCCGCCGCGGCGGCATAGCCGCACGGTGCGGCTGGCGACGTCCGCCAACGGTGCCCGATCCTGCAGTTCCCAGGCGCACAGCAACTGCAACGCCCGGGCCCTCGTCTTGGACTCCGGTCTAAGCATCGAGCGAGCGAAGGGTGCTCAGCGCGTCCGCCAGCCGGATGGCGGATTCCGCCGCCTCGTACCCCTTGTTGCCGGCGGCGCCGCCTGCGCGGGCCGTCGCCTGCGGGAGGGAATCGACGGTCAGGACGCCGAAGCCGACGGGGATCTTCGATTGAACCGCAACGGCGGTAAGTCCCTGAGTCACGCCGCTCGCCACATACTCGAAGTGTGGCGTTTCACCGCGAATGACCGCACCGAGGGCCACGAGGCAGGCGTAGCGGCCGGTGTCGGCCGCGGCGGCACAGGCGCAGGACAGCTCGAAGGTGCCGGCGGTCCACAGGATGTCGATCTGGTCGTCGGGGATGCCCGCGTCGTGGGCACAGCGTCGGGCCCCGTCGAGCAGCTTGGCGGTAATGACCTGATTGTATCGGCTCACGACGATGCCGACCCGCCCGACTGAGCGAAGCCGTCCACTAATTTCTGGCATGGCGACTAGTGACCTATGATGTGTCCGAGCTGATCGCGCTTGGTGGCAAGGTAGTCGCGATTCTCGTCGGTGGGTTCGATGATGAGTGGGACACGTTCGACGATGCGCAGTCCGTATCCTTCGATCCCCACCAGCTTGCGCGGGTTGTTGGTCATGACGCGAATGGAGGACAATCCGAGATCCCGCAGGATCTGGGCTCCGATGCCGTAGTTTCGCAGGTCCGCCCCGAATCCCAGTTTCTTATTGGCCTGGACCGTGTCGGCGCCACCATCCTGCAATTCGTAGGCGCGCAGTTTGTTCAGCAGGCCAATACCACGGCCTTCCTGGTCGAGGTAGACGATGGCCCCATATCCCTCACTGGCGATCAGCCGCATGGCCTCATGCAATTGGGGACCGCAGTCACATCGCGCCGAGCCGAACACGTCCCCGGTCAAACACTTGGAGTGCATGCGGACGAGGACGTCCTCCCGTCCGTCGATATCGCCGCACACCATGGCAATGTGCTCGGCGTCGTCAACTTCGTTGGCGTAGGCCACGATGGTAAACTCGCCGTACGGCGTCGGCAGCCGCGCCTCCGCCACCCGGCGAACGAGACGTTCCGTCTGCAGCCGATAAGCCACCAGTTGGGCCACCGTCACCATGGTCAGCCCGTGCTCCCCGGCGAACACCTCCAACTCAGGCCGGCGAGCCATGGTACCGTCTGGGTTGAGGATCTCACAGATGACCCCAGCCGGCCGCAACCCGGCCAGCCGCGCCAGATCCACACTGGCCTCGGTCTGGCCCACGCGCTGCAACACCCCACCCGGCCGGGCCCGCAGCGGGAACACGTGGCCCGGCCGGCGCAGATCCTCGGGGCGGGTGCTGGGGTTCATAGCCACGTGGATGGTGGCCGCCCGGTCGGCGGCCGAGATGCCCGTGGTTACCCCGAACCGCCGCTCGGCGTCGACGCTCACGGTGAAGGCCGTGGCCAGGGCCTCGGTGTTGCGTTCCGCCATCTGCGGTAGGCCCAACTCGTCGCACCGGGCGCCTTCCAACGCCAGGCAGATCAATCCCCGACCCTGAAGGGTCATGAAATTGATCATCTCCGGCGTGACCAGTTCCGCGGCACACACCAAGTCGCCTTCGTTTTCGCGGTCTTCGTCGTCCGCGATGATGACGATCTTGCCGCTACGCAGATCTTCTATGGCCTGCTTGATAGTGCCGGATTCCATAATCATCTCTGGCCCCGCTGCCGGGCCATCAGGGTCGTGCCAGTTCACTCGCCGCCCGCGGAATCGCCGGTCCACGGCCGTACCAGGGCGGCCACGTACTTGCCGATGACGTCGCCCTCCAAGTGGACCGGGTCCCCGACCGTCAGTGATCCCAGGGTCGTCTCGTCTAAAGTAATCGGGATCAACGAGATCTGGACGACACCCGGACCGGGGATGGCGTTCACGGTCAGGCTCACCCCGTTTACCGCTATCGAGCCCAGCGGGATGGAGATCCGGGCGATATCATCGGGCACGCTCAAGTCGATGAGCAAGGCGTCGTCCCGCCGGGTCACCGCCAGCACCGAGCCCACCCCGTCCACATGGCCCTGGACCATATGGCCGCCCAGCCGGTCGCCCAGGCGCAAGGCACGCTCCAGGTTTACCCGGCTCCCCGGGCGGGTGGCCCCAAAGAACGTCCGGTCGATCGAAGTGGTGACCACGTGGACTGCGAACGAGGACTCAGCCACTCGGACCACCGTGAGGCAGGCCCCGTCGACCGCGATGCTCTCCCCCACCGCGACGTCGACGTAGGGTGCTTCGATCTCCAGTTCCAGGCCGCCGTCCGAGTGGTCGGCGGCGGTCACAGTGCCCACGGCGCTGATCAATCCGGTAAACATGGTTTCCGATCCATGACGAGAAGGGTGTCCTGGCCCAAGCTCCGCCGTTCGATGACCGTCCACCGCTCGGCCTCCGCCAGCGGCGCTCCGGTCAGGGCCCGGGTCGCGGGCACGCCGTCGGTTCCCAACCACAGCGGACTCTGCACCCAATAGAACCGGTCTACCAGACCGGCCTCGAGCAGGGCCCCAGCCAGGCCGCCGCCGCCTTCGACCAACATGGTGGTGATCCCGGCCGACCGCAGCTCCGCCATGGCCTGTTCCAGGGTTGGCGCCTGCACCAGCGTGACACCCGCGACCCCGCTGCCGGCGGGTTCCGGCGGTGGGGGATGGCCCGGTCCCACGGATACCAGCCAAGTGGGCACCTCGCCCGCGGTGGCGATCACCGACGCGTTGCGGGGAATGTTCCCCGACCGGGTGAACACGACACGGGTCGGCGCGATACGGGCCCGGGTGGCACCGCGGACCGTAAGCCGCGGGTCGTCGGCCCGGACCGTGCCGGCCCCGACCGCGATGGCGTCGAACCCGGCGCGGAGACCGTGAATGTACTCACGGGCTTCGGGCCCGGAGACCCACTTTGCGTTCCCGCTACCGTCGGCGATCCGGTGATCGATGCTGGTGGCCAGTTTGAGCGCGACCCACGGCCGTTCGGCGTGGCGGAACCGATGGAGGAAGCCGGCGTTCTGCCGGCAAGCCTCCGGGGCCAGCAGCCCGGTGTAGACCTCCACACCGGCCTGGGCCAGCCGGTGGGCGC
>SMVY01000057.1 GCA_004357415.1 Gemmatimonadota bacterium | reverse complement strand
TCTCCCACAACTCGGCGGGCGACGCTTTGGCGATGCCGGCGATCAGGTTGGTGGGGAACATGGCTTGCTTGGTGTTGTAGTGAGTGGCCACGTCGTTGTAATGCTGCCTCGAGAAGCCGATCTTGTTTTCCGTGCTGGTCAACTCTTCCTGAAGCTGGGCGATATTGCCGGTTGCCTTGAGGTCGGGATACGCCTCCACCAGCGCGAACAGCTTGCCCAGCGCTTGCGTCAGCATCCCCTCGGCCTGGGCCGTCTGCTTCACCCCACTGGCGTTGACCGCGGAATTGCGGGCCGCGATGACCGCCTCCATGGTTTCGCGCTCGAAGTCCATGGCGCCTTTCACCGTGTTCACCAGGTTGGGCACCAGGTCGTGCCGGCGCTTGAGCTGCACGTCGATCTGTTTCCACCCGTTGATCACCTGATTCTTGAGGTGGATTAGCGTATTGTAGGTCGCAATAAGCCACACCACGCCGATGGCGACCAACCCAAGCAGGATGTATCCGAGCATGGTAGCTCCTCTGAAAACGAATGTGGAACCCGTAGCGGAAGGCGCCGGGTTCAGTTCTGGGGATCGGAGTGGCGCAGTGACGCCAACGTCTCTACTACCCGTGCCGAGAGGGTGGAAAACTGAGTGCCATCGTGCCACGCCGGATGAGATTCGTCGATCAGGAGATCCACTCCAGGACCCAACGCTATTTTCCGAATGGCCCTTCCCGGACGGACGTTCAGGTCCGACCTAGGCACTGCGGTTCCAGTCCCGGGCCTCCGCCGCTGCAGAGCATCCGGTAACTGAGGCAGGGTGCCCAGCGAGGTAGCCACGCGATGCTCCAGCACGTCACCCGGCGTATCGCGAAACTCCTCCGCCATCCGTTCCAGCGTGGCCCCTTCCATTTGCCGCAACTTGATCGCCAGGACTTGGAGCAAGTGCCGGTAGGAATAGGTGGCCGAAGTGCCGCGCCCTTCCGGTGGATTGACGAGGCCGCGAGCCACATAAAATCGAATGGTGCGTTCCGTCGGGAGGGCGCTGGCGGCCGAGCTGACAGGGGTGATGTTGGCGTGCTCGAGCAGGGTGCTGGCCAGCGCCGCCAAATCACGCAACCGCCAGGGAGCGCTACCACGGTAGGATCGGAGAGCCGTGCGTGGATCTGCCTCGGACGAACCGGGGAGGCCGGTCATCATGTCCGCCCGTCGGTGGTTCCGTTCCGTGAGTCGTCTGCGTTCTTGTGCTCGATGGTTTCGATCAGACCGCAGAGCTGGTCGAACGAGAACGGCTTGGACAGGAAGGGAAACGGCGCACCCTTGAGCTTGAGGTTCTCACCCCGTGAAGGGTCACCGCTCATGAGGATTATCCTACCGACCATGCGGGGCCACTTCCGGGTGATGGCGAGCGCCAGCGCTTCTCCGGGAATCTGCGGCAACAGCAAGTCGAGGACGGCGACATCGACCTGTTGATTCTCCAGTATGGTATACGCGCTGTCGGCTCTGGCGGCGCATACGACCTCGTAGTGGCGTCGCTCGAGACCGCGGGTGAGAGTCCGCAGAATGTCGGGATCGTCGTCGACGAGCAGAATGCGCAGCGTCATGAGGCAACCTGTCCAAGCGGTTCGTTGAAGTACCGAGCCTTGACGATGTGCAGCGCGTCATCGGGCGTTAGGGACAAGCGCATTTCGCCGGCGGTCAAACCGAAGACCTCCCGGAGATGAGCCTGCATGGTGCGCGCTCGACTGTAACCGAGCTTGGTGGCGACGTTCTCCACGGTGAGCCCGGGGTCGAGCAGCAGCCGATGGGCGTACAACAGCCGGGCCACGATCAGCACCATGCGCGGCGAGGGAAGACCCGAGCGGGCAAACAGACGCTCGCACGTCCGGCGGCCCAGTCGGGCCCGCTGGGCCATGAGGGAAACCGTCGGTGCCTCCATGGGAGACGTGAGAGTCGATTCGAGAGCAATGCGCAGTTGATCCGGCAACGCGCCGAGCAGATCGGCAAGCGAACGGGCCACCTTGCGGAACACTGTGTGCTCCGCCTCGCTGTGGAGCGCCTGACGCAACGACGACGGCGCGTCGTCGAATCGGGAGAAGATGGCGCGGCGGATGCCGACGCGGCCGAGCGCCAACAACAACTCGGCGGTCTCGGGAGTGAGAGCCGTGTAGATCAGCAACGACAGCGACGGAAACATCTGCCGCAGACGCTCGATTTCCCGTATGCCAATGCCGGGGCCATCCTTGGGATCGACCACCGCCAACTCGACGGGACGCAAACGGATCGCCTCGACCATTCCCGGCCCGTCCTCGACAGGCTCCAGAGTGAACACGGGCGACGCGGCCGCTCGCAACTTGAACAACTGGGCATCGGGAACGGCAGTAACAACCAGCATGGACACCATCTTTCCCACAGAGCTGCCGACATGGCAACTCATCCTCTGATTCTACGGCTAGAGGTTGGCGGTGGCAAATTCCTGCAAACCGCTGGTGACCTCACGAAGGTCCGGCGTGTGCCAGGGGGAATGCTCCACTTCGGGGCCCGGCTCCACTTCGGGGCACGCCGCCAACCCGCGCATGACGCGCTCCACCTTGAAATACCAGGTGTTCAGCCGATGTGCCTCGGCCAGTTCCATCGCCGTGACGAGGAATTCCCGGGCCCGGCTCAGATGGCCGAAGCGTGCCATGCCAACGCCCGCCTGATAGTGAAAATCGACAGCCATGCTCGGCGGCATGGCCTCCACCCGTCCTTCCGCCTCTCTCAAGTTGCGACGGAATCCCAACTCGTCTTGTACCGCCGAGGCCAGCCCGAGTAACTCGATGACGGCATTGGTCCGGCTGTCGAACACGTCGGACCGCGCCGCCACGACTTCCAGCGCGTATCTGGCGGCGGCGTACTCCCCGATCCCCACCAGAGAAGCACCCAGGTTGGCCAGGGTCCGCCATCGAGAGGTGTCGTCCACCGCGATCACGAACGCCTGGTACTCAGTGGCGACGGCCTCGATCCGGCGTCCCTGTCGCTCGAACACCGCCGAAAGATCGCTGTAGGCCGCCGAACGCACGTCGGCCAGCTTGGGCGAGTCACACCGGGCGAGCACATCTTCGACCAGGTCCTGGGACCGGGCCAGGTCGCCGGTGCTGCGGTGCAGGTTGGCCATACCGAGTTGGGAAAACAGGACTGTGCGCTGATCGCCGAGGGCCTCGGCGGTCAGCTGCGCCTCACGGTAGGCCCGTTCGGCCGCGGGAAAGTGTGCCAGTTTCCGGTTTACCCGGCCGACGAACATGGCGATGGACGCGTACTCCTCCGCCGGGCAGCCTCCGTCATGAGTCCTGGCCGCGAGCTCGAGCATATCCAGGGCGTCCTCGAGCCGGGCCTCCTGGTTCAGGAAGTAGGCATAGGCAACCAGACTCATCCGCACCACGGCGCGTTGCGGGGGGGGGACCGCCTGGTCCATGGCGTCGATCAGCGCCACCAAGTGGGCGCGCTCGGCGTGACTCCCGGGAAGTTCGTCTACGAAATGCCGAGTGCTGCGCAATTGCCAGCGGTACCCTTCTGTGTCGTCGTCATCCCCTGTTGCCCGGAGCATTCGGTCGACCAAACTCGCCACCAGGAAGGCCGCCAGGGCCAACTGGGAACCGATCTCGCACTGGCGCTCACGCTGCTGCCGCGCCCGTCGCAGGAACGACCGGTGTCCCGGCACCTCGGCTGGTCTCCGGTAGGAGTCGAACAGGACGTGAGGGTCTTTGTGCAGCAAGCGGTTCCCTGCCTGGTTGTGGTATGGGCACGAATCCCTAAACAAACATGGCCCGAAGAGGGCCCTTGTTTCAAGGGGGACCGCACAAGACGGACCGGGATACTGCTGGTGAACAGACGGCAATCCAGCAAAAATCGGTCCGCCAGCCCGCAAGAAGATGGTTGGGCGGGCGCGAATCGGTACCGAGGGTTCGGCCCACCGGCTGCAATATTGGGCACATGACTCGCGGATTCACCCTGGTTGAATTGCTCCTCGCCGTTGCCCTGGTGGCGGCCGTTACCGGAATCGCCATCCCGAGGCTGCAGCGGCCGCTCGACCGCCTGGCCGTGGAGCGGGCGGCGTACGACCTGGCTGCGGCCCACTTTCGGGCCCGGACGACGGCCATTGCCAGGAACAGGGTCACCCTGCTGATGGTGTCGGCCGATTCCATCCGCATACGGGTCCTGGCCGGCCGCGACACGGTCACCAGATGGGCCCGGGAGAGCGGCGGAGCGTACGGCGTCCGGGTTACCGGGTCGTCCCGGTGGCTTCGATTCCACCCCTCGGGCATCGGGTTCGGCCTGGCAAACGGAAGTTGGACCTTCAGCCGGGGAGCAACACAGCGCCGGGTAATCGTATCGCGCCTGGGACGCTTGAGGGTGTCTCCGTAAGGTCGGCCGTTTCCCTGAGAGACACCGGAGTGGGGGGATTCCAGACGGCACTCCCTCACACCGGCCGGGCCCGGGGTCGACGGATCCCGGGTCCTTCTTCTTCGTTGACCAAAACGGAACTGGAACAGTTGGTTGGGGGGGTGCGCAGGTCACAGTACGCAGGCCGCCCCCCAACACCCCTGCGCACTGCGACCTGCGACATGCGACCTGCGCACTTCATCGTCAAGGAAGGCCGTAACGCCGGATTTTCGAGAGCAGCGTGGAGCGCGATATCCCCAGCAGCCGGGCAGTCCGACTCCGGTTGCCACCCGTCTGCTGGAGAACGCGTTCTATGTGTCTTCGCTCGACGGTATCGAGCGATTCCGGCTCGGCCGATCCGGCGGGATCGATCGCCCGCCGAAGGGCGTCGGGGTCGATCCTGGGGAAGCCCAACCCGAGCACCAAGTACTCGGCGTCAGCCGCGGCCAGCGCCTCGCCGGCCAGGCTGGTGTTTTCCGCCGGGATGACGTGGTACCCCAAAGCGCGGAAAGCTTGGGCTATCTCTGTCCTCGCATGAGGGTCGGGCCCGGCGACGATCACGTGCTTCGATTCCATCCCCCAAGCTATCCCATGACCCAGCCAGCGGTACCTTCGCCCGCAGGCCAGGCGGAAGTACCTTCCAGTGTCCGAATCCTCCCAGGCGGCCATGGCCAATCTTCCCGATCTCCCTTCGCTCCAGCAAGGCACCCGCCTCCAGGATCCGCTGCTGGTCCGGGGAGTGGAGACACGCCAGAGCGATAACGGGCCATTCACGGTTCTGACCCTGGGAAATGGCACAGGGACCATTGCCACGGCCCCTTTTTGGCTGGCGGATCAGCCGCGCGTCGCGGGCATCGTCACCGGGGACGTGGTGCAGGTGATCGGCGAGGTTTCCAGTTACCGGAACAGACGACAACTCTCGGTCTCGTCGATCCGGGTACTGCCGCCGGACACGGTCGATTGGCACGACCTGTTGCCGTCGGCCGGCAGACCAGGGCCGTTCTGGGAAACGATCGATCGCTGGCTCCCCGAGATCGAGCCCCGGCGACTTCGGAGCGCGGTGGAAGCGTTCTTCCTGGACGAGGGTTTTCGATCGCGCTTCGGAGAGTGCCCCGCGGCGATAGCTGGACCGCAAGCGACCCTCGGTGGCCTGCTGAAGCACACAGTCGAGGTCGCGGCCGTGGCCCGTACCCTTGGCAGGGTCCTGGGGGCCGACCCCAACCTGACCTTGGCGGGCGCCCTCCTCCACGACATCGGTAAACTGGAGGCCTTCGAGTGGGAGGCTGGATTCCAGCTCTCCGCCGCCGGTCGACGGCTCGGGCCGGCGGTCCTGGGAACCGCCATGCTTCAGATGAGACTATGTCCTGAGGCCGCTCCACTACTGACTACGCCAGAGCTCCACGAGCTGCAGCACATCCAGCTGGTAGCTGGGGATATCAACGCGGTGCAGCCGAACACGCTCTCAGCCAAGACGATCGAACTGGCGGATGGCGCCAGTGTGCAGGGTGCTGAGGCTGCAGCCGGCCTGGAAGACGCCCAGGCCATCGGCCTTTTCGGGGTGTCGAGCCCACGCTGATAAATCCGTGAAGTACCCCAAAAAAAAGGGACGGCCGCTTGGCTCTTCACCAAGCGACCGTCCCACACATGACTACCCGAGGTCGTAGCTGACGCTGCCGTTCTTCTCCTGTCTGCCGCCGGTTGGCTGATTCGCCGTTCGGTAGGGCACGACAGAGCCTCGGCTTCCATCCCCAGGCCGGATGGCCCATCCCACCTGGTTCGTCAAATGTGAGCGCTGCGAGTCTGATCGGGTCGCGGACCGACCGTTCGCACTGCACCCCGAGGCGCCACTTCGGGGTGGGTGAAGCACGCGACTGGCTCCACCAGCCTGGAAGGGGGTGATCACCGGGATCGACAGCCACCTGAGCCCTTGAATGCGTCGGCGGCCTCCCCCGAATTCCCCTCCAGACCCGTTCGATGGTCGTACCCGAAACACGGAGGCTTCGAACCGTTTCCAACGAGCGTGAACTCAAGATACCAGCTTGCCCGAATCGTGCAAGTGCCTGTCTTTCTTCGGGTTACGGCACCATGACTGTGGAAAGAATGTGGACGCGAACAGCAGAACCCACGGACGTTTCGCACCACACTCCACAGGATGTGGAGATGTGGACGCTCGATTGTCCACAGCAAATGTGTGTTTTGTGGCTAACCCCCGAAGGGCGGTCTAGGAGGCGCCGGCAGGACGGACGTAAATACCGAGAGCCTTGTAATAGCCGCTGACCACGTTGCCATAGTCGTGAATGGCCTTGGTGATCGAGTCCGCTTCGGCGGGCCCGGCGGTGCGAATCTGTTCGGCGTTCTCGGGCGTGGCAAGATGGCCCCAAACCGATTGGCAGGCATTCACCGACTGCTCGAGGACATCCATGGCCTCGAGCACTTGGCCTTGCCGCATGGTGCGGTACTCGTCACCCCAATCGTCGGCTTTCACTACCTCACGGGCCGGTCCGATGTTGCGGAGCGATCTGGTACAGGCGTTCTTGATCGTCTTGCCTCTGGAGTACAGCAACTCCACTGAGGCCGACGCGTGTCCACGATCGAACTGGGCGGCGGCGGCCTCAATTGTATGCAGTGAGTCCCTGAGCACCACGAGAATGTCCCGCACGTCCTGCCGCTCGGCATCGAGGGTGTCGTTGCTCACCACCATCTGACCGTGAAGCGGCGCAGCAGCAACCAGCAGTCCCACGGCCACGACCAGCAATCTCACGATTCGAGACCCACTTCTATGTACCGATAGGAGTCCTCGCCGTCGGCGGGGCAAAACAAGCAGCCGGCGGCCGAGGCGGCAAACCAGCCGACGAAGAGTGGCCGGGGGAGGTCGAGCTCCTGAATGATGGCTCCCAACCAGCGCCGAACGTGGCGCACCTCGGGCGCCCGTTGGCTCAGGAGCGATACCAAGGCACCCGACCCGGCGGTGGCCCGGAGAAAGTGGGCGATGGCGTGGGCCCGCTGGCGAAATTCCACGGCCTTGACGCCCGGTTCGTCAAATAAGAGCGCCCCTTCGGCGTGGTCCATCGGCGGGGCGTCCATCCGGGGTCCGATGTACACGTAGCTGCGCCGCTCGCCATTCCGGCGCTCCACCACGGCGGCTGCCGTTTCGGAGGTCAGTCGGCTGGCGTGCAGGAGATCGTCGTCGAGGATGATCCCGACGGCGGCGGTCCACTCCAGGGCTGGGAGGGCGTTTTCTACCGGACAGCCGATGGCGTCGTCAAACGCCAGGAGCCGCGGCGCCTCACCGGCACAGCGCATGAAATGGGAGAGGCCGTCGGCCCGATCGACGAACGTCCTGACACTCAAGGTCTGCGGCGTAGTCATCTGTCAAGATAAATGGCCCGCATCCATGGAGTAAGTGGGCGCCACCTTTCGGCCGACGGGCGTCCGGCCTACTATTCTGGCAGGGAGGCGGCTTGAATCTATCATGCGGGTGACCTGGAACAGCTTCGTTTCGCCCATGGGGGCACTGACGCTGGTGGAATGCGCCAGTGGGCCACTGGTGGTCGAGTACGCCGCCAGCAGTCGAGGGAGCAATTGGGCTGAGCGGCTGCGCCAAGGACGCCCCGGCATCAGTATCGAGGTTGGCCCTTGCCCTCAACTCGAGCGGTGGCTCGAGGCTTATTTCCGGGGCCGCCCGCGTCCGTTCGCCTATCCGGCGCACCTAGCCGACTTCTTCCGAGCAGATCTGGCCAGCGAGACCGTGTGGCGCCTCCTGTGCACCATCCCCTTGGGCGAAACCCGCAGCTATGAGGACATCGCCCGGGGCAGTGGACAACACCCCCGCCGGGCCGGGCAGATCATCTCCGCCAACCCACTCAGCATCTGCATCCCATGCCATCGTGTGGTGGGCAAGCACGGCGATCTGGTCGGGTATGGCGGTGGCCTGAAGCGCAAACGCTGGCTCCTCGACCACGAATTGCGTACGTGCGGTCTGGTGCTTTCATAGCTGGTCCGCGGGCGTGGCTGTGGGGGATCGTCCTCCTCGTAGCCGCGCCCTCCGTCGTCGCTCAGACGCCGAGTTGGACGCGCCTGCCGAGCCTGCGGTTCTTCGGCTTTCGAGCCGGCATTTCCCTGGATGCCGCCGCCGAACGGGTGGCCGATCTCTCGGGCACAGCCCTCGCCTGTGACCGGTCCACGGTCGATCGGGGCGTCATGGATTGCCGTTCCACCTTCCCCGATCCCATCACCTCCCATCCGGTAGTCCTGTGGCTTTCCGCCCGGGACAGTCTGGTGGCGGTCCTCACAATTTCGGGGCCGGTGTCGCCGGTCCAATTACAGGCGTGGAGATCTTCCCTGGTGTCGGCGTACGGCGAGACAGCCGTGGTGGAGCAAGGATCGCAGTCGATGCTCCAATGGATCCGCCACCGTCAGATGCTGCGCCTGACGTGGCGTAAATTCACCGACTCCACTGCGGCGTCGGTGTCAATAATCGACGGCCCGCTGCTGGACGGCTGGGGTCGTCGAGGAGACACCACGGCTCCCTGACGCGCGGGGATTGCCAACCCCAAGACGGGTTACTAACCTAGATGGACTCTTAGGCGCACAGCCTGTTTCAGTCATTCATCGGGCATCTTTGCTCCGGTCAAGTCAGAGTGACCGGCGGGCCGTTGTGTGAACCTCGACGAGGAGCAAGAGTGGTCCCTGTCCCACATCGCGGGCTTCGTGCCGCTGGTCGTGCCCTGCTGCCGGCACTGTGCAGCGGGTTGATACTCGCCGGCGCCTGCGCCCAGGAGACCGGCCCCATCAAGATCGGGGTCTCGGCCAATTTCGCGGACGTCAACATGGCGCCGATGCTCGATGGCGCCCGGTTGGCGGTCGCGGAGATCAACGCCAAGGGCGGCATCAACGGCCGGCTATTGGAGTTGGTCGAGCGCGACGATCGCGAGGACCCCGATTCCGCAGTGGTGGTGGCGACGGAGTTGTACCACGACCCCGGCATCGTCGCCGTTCTCGGCAATGGGTTTTCCGGGCTGACTTTGGCTGCAGCACCGGTCTACAACGGCGGGGACAATCCGGTGGTACAGATCTCGCCAACCGCCTCGGCTCCAGCCGTGAGCCAGGCCGGCCCCTACACGTTTCGGATGTGCCCCAGCGATCTGGCCCACGGCGGTGCCCTGGCCCGGTGGGCCCGTGACGGACTCGGCTTCCAGCGCGGTGTGGTGCTCTACGGCAACGACGATTACGGCCGCGGGGTGCGACAATCATTCATGACGGAATTCGCCGCCATCGACGGACAGATCCTCACCGCCGATCCTTACCTCGGGTCACCCCCGGAGGTGGGGCCGTACCTCGACCGCATCGTCAGGAGCGGTAGGGCCGAGTTCATCCTCCTGGCAGGGTATCTCGATGAAGCGGAGTACATCCTGGCCGAAGCGCGCAGCCGGGGCATCACCATACCGTTCATGGGGGGCGACGGTATCGAGCGTATCGAGCGGCAGGGCGCCCTGGCCGAAGGGACCTACGTCACAGCGGCGTATATGTCGCTGATCGACACCCCCAGAAACAACCAGTTCGTCGAGTCCTGGGCGGTCGCCTATCCCGGCCAGGCCCCGCCCAACCTGTCGGCCGCCGGCGCCTACGACGCCGTGTACCTCGTGAGTCAGGCAATTGCGGAGGTAGGAACCGACCGGACAGCGATCCGGGACGCCATTGCCGCGGTGGGCACCACCCGACCGGCGTTTCAAGGCGTCCTCGGTACCATCGGGTTCGACGCCAACGGCGACGTGACGGCGCCAGTTGTCTATGTCGGAGTAGTCCGTAATGGTGTGGTGGAACTGGCGGGGGAAAACCAGTGAGCTTCTTCAACAGCCTCCGCGTCCGCATCGGCCGCGGCATGGCCATCCTTATCCTCCTCACCGGGTTCATCTCCTACCAGGCAGTGCGAGAGAGCATCGACCTGAGCGAGGCAGTCCACCAGGAAATGCGGCTGCTCAGCGAGAGCCAAGTTGCCAGCAGCGGGCTGGTCAGGTCTACCATGAACGAGATCCGGGCGGCGGAGCAGTACTTGTTGTCGCCTACCAACAGAGCTCGCGCCGAATTCCTGGCCAGCGGGGATTCCGCCTACTTCTACCAAAGCCAGTTCCGCGCCCTCCGGGGAATTCCCACCGAGGAACGGTTGACCATCAACCGGATCGCGGCGGGGCAGGCCAATATCGAGGTGGTGTATTCCCTGGCCCATGCGCTGGCGGATCTCCGCCGCCCGGGCGAGGCGCTCGCCATGGCCGAGAGCGCTCGCCTGCCGACCGACACGCTCCTCATGGAACTGCAGTCATTGGCCCGTGCCCGCAGCCAGTCTGCCACGGCCCGGGCGGCGGAATTGCAGGAGGCCGCCCGTCAACGGCAACTCTACATGGGCGCCGGCTTCCTGGTGGTAGTCCTCATCGGGGTCCTGCTGACGGTATCGACCGTGCGGTCGGTATCGCGCGATCTCCGCCGGTTGTCCACCGCGGCGGAGCGGTTCGGAGCGGGAGACCTGCGCCCGATGAAGATCGGCGCCCTGCCGATTGAGATCGAACCGCTGGCCGAGGCCATGAACACCATGAGTGAACGGCTGCGCACTTTAGTCGCGGCCGTCAGGACCGAATCCAGTCAGATTTCATCGAGCGCGGGCGACTTCTCGGCCATGAGCGAAGAGCTGGCCGCGTCC
>SMVY01000056.1 GCA_004357415.1 Gemmatimonadota bacterium | reverse complement strand
GCGAGCCGCGCGAAAAGCGCAGCGGTTTGAATTGCCTACGGCCTGGCGATGTTACTGAACGACCGGTCTTGATGCTGTGGACGGCTCCCATCCAACGGCATCGCAATGTGCCAGAGTTGTGAGTTGCACAACTACAAGGAACTGGGAGCCGCCCAATGAAAGACGTTAGCACGATCGGATTGGACCTTGCGAAGAACGTTTTCCAGGTCCATGGCGTTGACGGGTCGGGTAAGACCGTACTCCGCCGGCGGCTGAGGCGCGGGCAGGTTTTGCCCATTTTCAGGAAGCTATCGCCGCGTCTGGTGGGTATCGAGGCCTGTGCCACGTCGCACTATTGGGCACGCGAGATTACGGCGCTGGGTCATGAGGTTCGGATGATGCCGGCGCGCTACGTGAAGCCCTATGTGAAGCGCAACGAGAACGACGTGGCGGATGCCGAGGCGATCTGCGAGGCGGTCACCAGATCTGACGCCACCGCGTGGTTTCCGATTGTAAGTGAATGTGAAGGACTCGCGCCGGCAACCGGGTGCGAGCCCTTTACATTTCGGGTGCGAGTCCTTTACATTTTCCGACCTCAGCGCGACGCTCCAATCAATCCCTTATCCCGGGAGACAATACGATGACTGACAACGTTATTACCCGTCTGCTACCCGGCGGGTCGCCCGATGGCGGCATGAAGCCCATGGGCTATATTGCATCCGACGCGGTGGCCGATGGCGTCGCCGACGAACGCGGGCATATGTTCTTCACCAACGCGACCGGCAACGTCAATGTGGGTGTCTGGCAATGCACGCCGTGCACCGAGGAGGCGCGCGACTATCCCTTTGATCAGTGCTGCTTCGTGCTTGAGGGCACGATGACCATCACCGACCAAAGCGGCCATACCGGGACCTATACCCCGGGCGACGCATTCGTTATCCCACGTGGTTTCAACGGCTCCTTTAAAATGACCGGGGACTTCAAAAATTATTTCATAACCGTGGAACCCGGGACCAAAGGATAAGGGAATGTATGAAATCGATCCGTCACGAACCGACCTGATCGAGGAATTCGATCAAAATCCCGGCGGCCCCCACAGCCCCGAGTTGGCCCTGGTGGTCAATCGTCTGCGTCTGATGCCTATGGAAGAGCGCATCATCATCGTCTGTACCAAGCGCCACGTTGAGTGGACCCTGGCCAAGATGCCGAAGGTCCGCGGGGCCAAGCTGGAGTACTACGACGACCTGGTGTTCGACGACTACTACGCCGCCACCAAGAAAGTCTTCCGCATACGCTGGCAGGCAGTCACCGGTGTCGCGCCAGCATAGAGGGGGATGTAAAATGAAAAAAATTATTGGATATGGTAGTGCCTGGACGGTCATGCCGGGCGATACTCTCAACGTCATGGTCAGCACTTACGGGCCCGATCGCTTTCGCGCCAATCTGGTGCGGGTGATCTGCGGCAACGACGATCCTGACCTCGACATCTATCGCGAAGAGGAGATCGCGGCGCCCTTCGCCGGCGAGTATCCCGGCCGCGACCAGCTCACCGTGGCAGGCTCCTATGTGACCATTCCCTCAAGCCCGTTGATGACCGGCCTGGGCAGCTTCACGGTCCAGGCCTGGGTCTTTCCCACTACCCCCGAAAAGGGCGCCCAGGGCCTGATCGCCAATTGGGACGACGCCACTGCCAGTGGTTTCGCTCTGACCATTGACGACAGCGGCGCCGCCGCCATGCGGCTCGGCGACGGCAGTGGCGGTACCGTGGAAGTCACCACCGGCAAGTCGCTGGCGAAGCGGCGCTGGCACCTGGTCTCCGCCGCCTATGATGCGGCGGCGGCGGCGCTTACCGTCTCCCAGGACTTCATCGGCCCGCAGTTCGAAGCCAGTACCAGCGCCAGCGCCACCGGCGCCGTCGGCTTCACACCCGCCATGGGTAGTGCCCAGCCGCTGATTATGGCGGCGATGCCGGCGACCCATCCGGCGGGCCGGCCCGGCGCCAGCCACTTCTTCAACGGCAAGCTCGACCGGCCGCGGCTGGTCGGTAGCGCGTTGAACCTGGCCGACAGCGCCGCCCTGGGCTGGGACGCCTTGCCCCACGAGCGTGATACATCGGTGGTCGCGGCCTGGGACTTCTCCCGCGACATCGGCGGCGCCACGGTCATCGACGCCGGCCCCAACGGCCTTCATGGTCGGGTGGTCAACCTGCCGTCGCGCGCGGTCAAGGGCTTCAACTGGAGCGGCACCGAGCAGAACTGGCGCCACGCGCCCCAGGAATACGGCGCCATCCACTTCCACGACGACGACCTCTACGACGCCGAATGGGACACCGACTTCAGCTATGAAATCCCGGCGGATCTGCGCAGCGGCGTCTACGCGGTGCGCCTGCGGGCCGACGACGATGAATGGTACGTGACCTTCTTTGTCCGCCCGCCGCGCGGCACCGCCACGGCCAAGCTCGCCTTCCTGGCCTCGACGGCCACTTATATGGCCTATTCCAACATCCAATGGACGTGGCAAGAGCATTTCGGCGAAGTGGCCGAGTGCTACTGGACCACAATGGAACCGGGGGAGGTCTTCCTCCAGGAGCATGCGGAATACGGTCTGTCGACCTACGACACCCATTCCGACGGCAGTGGCGTGCGTTATGCCTCGCGCCTGCGGCCGGTGAGCCAGATGGGGCCCAAGACGGCGCCGGTGTGGAACATCAATGCCGACACCCACATCCTCGGCTGGCTCGAAGAGAGGGGCATCGAATACGACGTCATTACCGACGAGGACCTGCACAACGAAGGCGTCGCGCTGCTTGAGCAGTACAGCGCCGTGGTCACCGGTGCCCATCCCGAGTACTACACCACGCCCATGTGGGACGGCCTGCGAACCTATCTGGCGCGGGGCGGCCGGATGGCCTATCTCGGCGGCAACGGCTTCATCTGGCGTTGCGCCATGTCGGACGCCATGCCGGGCGTGATCGAGTTGCGCCGGGCCGAGGACGGCATCCGCTATCGCGACGAGGAGCCGGGCGAGTACTACATGGAGTTCAACGGCGAGTACGGTGGCCTGTGGCGCCGTCTCGGCATGGCGCCACAGGCGCTTTGCGGGGTCGGCACGGTGGCGGTCGGCTTCGATGTCTCGGGCTATTACATACGCAAGGAGGCGAGCTTTGATGCCCGCGCCGGGTTCATCTTCGAGGGCATCGGCGACGACGAGGTGATTGGCAATTTCGGCTTCTTCGCCGGCGGCGCCAGCGGCACCGAGATCGACGCCGCCGACCCCATGCTCGGCACCCCGCCCCACACCCTGATCCTGGCGACCTCGGAAGGTCATTCGGCAAACACGATGATCGTGCCCGACGAGATCGGCTTAAACCATTCCGCCATGGGCGGTGACCAGAACCCCGACGTGCGCGCCGATATGACGTTCTTCGAAACGCCCGGCGGCGGCGCGGTGTTCTCCGTGGGCTCCATCGCCTGGCCGGGCAGCCTGCCGCACAACGGCTACGACAACAACGTGTCGCGGGTCAGCGAGAACGTGCTGCGCCGTTTCGTGGATGACGCCCCGTTCGCCATGCCCGACGGGTGAGGTCGCGGCGCGCCCTGCTGTTCGACCTCGACGGCACCCTGACCGATCCCAAGCCGGGCATTACCCGGTCGATCCAGTACGCCCTGGAGAAGCTGGGCGAGGCGGTGCCCGAGACCGACGACCTGGAATGGTGCATCGGTCCGCCGTTGCAGGAGTCGTTCGCCCAACTGCTCGGCGGCGCCGAGCGGGTCGACCAGGCCATGGACCTCTACCGCGAGCGGTTTTCCGACCAGGGGCTCTACGAGAACGCGGTCTATCCCGGCATCTCCGATGTCCTGGTCGCCATGCAGGCGGAAGGTTTCGCGCTCTACGTGGCGACCTCGAAGCCCCACGTCTACGCCAAATGCATCGTCGAGCATTTCGATCTGTCGCGGTTCTTCACCGGGATCTCCGGTCCCGAACTGGACGGCACTCGCCGCGAAAAGGCGGCGCTCATCGCCTATCTAATTGACGTTCAAAAGCTCGACCCAGCGCGCTGCGTCATGATCGGTGACCGCGAGCACGATGTCCTCGGCGCCCGCGCCAATGGCGTGGCCACGGTGGCCGTCACCTGGGGCTACGCCAACCCCGGCGAACTCAGCGCCGCCGACCCCGACGCCACCTGCACCACCCCCGCCGCGTTGCCGGCGGCGCTGCGTGGGTTGTTGGCTTAGCCCGAAACGGACATTGCGCGCCATGGGGTCCGGCTCAGTTTGAAATCGGGAGTTAGGGTTGGCGCGGCAAACAAGCGAAGCGCCCCCGGCCCAGAACGGGTCGAGGGCGCTCCCTACAAGGTGTCGTGGCGGCTTGGCAGGA
Source organism: Gemmatimonadota bacterium (assembly GCA_004357415.1). GTDB lineage: Bacteria > Gemmatimonadota > Gemmatimonadetes > Gemmatimonadales > GWC2-71-9 > N074bin45. The sequence continues at coordinate 1,889 of SMVY01000056.1, read as the reverse complement.
TCAGAATCCGGCCTTGAGCTCCTCGAACATGGCGCTGGCCTTGTCGCGCACCGAGGGGTCGAAGGTGTCGAACAGTACGCTGCCCTTGATGAGTGACTGAGGATCGGTGTAGCCGAACTCCTCCATCAGCTGCTTGTCCGCGATGTCGAATGCCAGCTTGTTGGCGCTGCCGAAGCCGAACTCCTCAATCATGAATTTGCCGGCGATCGGCTCCAGCGTGGCATTTAGAAAGTCGTACTTCTCGTCGTCCGAGGCCGAACCGCTATTCAGGAGCACCTGTGCATCGCACCACGTAAGAATGCCCTCCTTCGGGATCATCCATTCAACGGGGATGCCTTCCTTCAACAGCCTCGCGTAGCTGCTGTTCCACGCATACGCGGCCACCAACTCGCCTGACGCGATCGCCTGCTCCATGTCCGCGTCGCTGGTCCAGTAGTATCGGAGATGCTCGCGCTGCTCCACCAGCTTGGTACGGATTCTCTGGAGATCATCGTCGGACATGTGGAACGGATCCTCGATGCCGAGCAGCAGGGAAGCCTGAAGCAGCACCGCATCCACGCTGTCGCGCTGCCCGAGGCGGCCCGAATATTTCGGGTCCCACAGGATCGACCAGCTGTTGTTTTCAGGCCCGGAATACTCCGGGGCCAAGTCCGGCCGGAAGATGATGGAGCTGTTGCCCCACGCCCATGGCACTGCCCATTGCTTACCATCCACAACCATGCCCGTGATCGTCGTTAGTTCTTCGAAGAGATCGCCCCAGGCCTCAATGCGCGACGTATCGATCGGTTCGAGTAATCCGGCGTCCCGGTAGCGACCAACCATGAAGCTGGTCGGCACCGCAATGTCGGACGGGTAGCCCGCTTGCAGCTTTAGGACTGCCTCATCGTTGTCGGCGAATATAGAGACGTTCGGCGTCGCGCCGTATTTCTCGATGTACGCCGGGTGCAGTTCTGGGGAGTCGTAGACTGCCCAGGTGTAAAGGTAGAGGTTCGTAGCGGCGTGCGCCCAATTGCCGATCAACGGAACCGACACCGTGGCAATACCGACCGACACAAGTATCTGGTTGATCTGCCGACGGTTCAGTTGGCCATCCGCAAGCATGTCCTTGAATCGGTTCAGTTCCATCTTTTTAGACATCTTAACAATCCTCCCATTTTGGTTTCGCAGTAGCACGCTGGCGCGATGGCTTCTCCTCATGATACGAAAGCCGCGAAGCCATCGCTCTTAGCGAGCGCCTGAGCACTCTCACAATGCCCGTCAATGGCACATCTCAGAAATGATGGGCCTGCTCAGATGCTGGATGGGCCTGCTCAGATGCTGAAGGAAGGATAGCCAAGGACCAAGCTAGAGTCGAACTTCTTTGTCAACGTGCGAATGTCCGCTTCTGATGCGGTGGACGGCTCCCACCCGAAGGCATCTAAGTGCCAAAATGGTGGTCTTCATGAACCACGGGGAAATAGGAGCCGTCCATGAACGAAGTTATCACGATCGGTGTGCCGTGCGATCCGGCGACGAGAACGATCATGGCCTGCCCCCATTTTGTGTGCCAGTCGCTATGTTAGTCTTGGCACGGTGAATGGGAAGGGCTGATCGGGACGTAGCCCATCCATAGGGATGGCCGGATCAGCTCGGTTTGGCGCGATGGCTTGTGGTGCCTGCGCAATGAGCTCTATGTCTGGAAATGGCTAGATGCAGACATAGGAGAGGTTGAGCCTCGACGTCCGCTTCCCGCCCGTTAGCAGACCTTAGAGACACCGAATTGCGGGGCATCGTATGTACATCATCACCGTGAGGCGGATCGCCTCGGCTGAGCAGTTGAAATATCGGAAGGGCTTGCGCGCTGGCGGTGGCTGTGGAGCTTCCCTACCCCCTCAAGAAGATTGCGTCTG
>SMVY01000055.1 GCA_004357415.1 Gemmatimonadota bacterium | reverse complement strand
GGCTGAACGGCAAGGTGATTCGGATTGATACGGGCATGCTGCACGAGGCGTATGGTGGCCGCGGCGCGGCGCTCGTCCTGGAAGGTGGCTCGATACGGGTGGTTTATCAGGACGGCACGACGACTGATGTGATGGCCGAGGTCAGCGGCGCACCGTCGGCGCTCGGGTTGACCCGGATGGAGTTGGAAACTGCCTTGCGCGGCGCTGAATTGTCCTCCCATCCGGGAGAAGGGCCCCTGGGCGGCGAAGGCTGGACGGCGTCAGTCGGAGGTTACGACCTGGCGCTGGACTTCGTGCCGGGCGGGCGCGGCGCGGACACGTTTCTGCCGGACGTGGCGGCCTACAGAATCGATCAGTTGCTGGGACTCGACATGGTGCCGATAACGGTCGCGCGGGAGGTGGAGGGCCGGCGCGGAAGCCTCCAGCTGATCGCCCATAGACTGGTGTCGGAAGCCGAGCGTCTGCAATCCGGTGGAAATGCGTTCTGTCCGCTGGGGGATCAGTTCACGGCGATGTACGTATTTGACGGGCTGCTGGGCAACGCACGTCCGACCGAGACGTTGCGCTACGTCCCGGGCAGTTGGGCGTTGCGGTTGACCGGACACGAGAACGCCTTTGGCACGAGTCGATCACCGCCACCTCACCTGACAGCCGTATTGAGCGATCTGAGCAGCTCCTGGCGGGCGCGCCTGGCCCGACTGGATGAACAGAAACTGCGCGATGTATTGCACGATGTGCTGGATGACCGACGCATCAAAGCGATGCTCAGGCGCCGCGATCGAATGCTGAAATAGCGGGGTGCCCTTCAGGTGCGTGTCAGGTGCGTGTGACCTCAGTTGCGCGTAAAGAGGGCCCGGGCGCGCTCAGCCATCGACGCCGCGGTGCTGAGCACCAGGGTCCAGCCGATGATCGCTATCCAGGCACTCGGCGGCCAGCCGAGTTCGAGTGCTTCAGAGATGATCCCAATCCCGACCAGCACGTAATAACCGATGCCGTTCCAACGGCCCAGTTGGCTGGTCCGCAAGGATTTTCCGGCGAGCGCATGGGAGTCGAACACATACTGCAGAAATGCGGCAACCACCAGCACAGGCAGAATCGTGGGCACTCGCTCGAGTATGGCCAACGCCATCAAGCTGCTGGACACGAACAAAGCGTCGCTGCCATGGTCGAGCAATCCCCCCAGCGCGGAGGCCTCGCCGCGGCGCCGGGCCAGCGGACCGTCGAGCAGGTCCGTGGCAACCGCAAAGACAAAGCACCCGGCAGCAATTCGCCAGTGCAACCCCAACACCGCAAGGACACACGGGACGACCGTCGCCAGGCGCAACCCGCTGAGCAGATTTGCCCACGTGATCCAACGTCCCTGGGAGGGTACCAGCATCGCGCTACCTTAGCGTAAAGCTCTGATCGAAAACGCATGGTCGCCGCCTGCCACCGAGCGATGATAGGCTGCGCCGATGACGGGCGCGGACACACAAGAGGATCTGCCACGGTTGTTGGTTACGGGCGCAAACGGCCACCTCGGCCGCCGCTTGTTGCCGTTGGTGGCGCATCGCTTTGCGGTAACCGCCGTGGTTCGTTCGGAGCGCGCCCGGACGACCCTGCGCAACGCGCTTGCGCCCGGGGACGTGCAGATCGAGGTGATCGACTACCAGGATGTGGCTGGACTTGGCGGCGTGGTGGGCGGCTGCACTGCGGTGGTGCACCTGGTTGGAATTCTCAAGGAATCCCGCGGCAGCCGCTATCAGGAAGCCCATGAAGGCGCCACTCGCGCGTTGCTGGATGCCATCGGACCAGCGGTGCATAGCATCCGATTCGTCTACTTGAGCATTCTGGGCGCGCATCCGGCGTCGACTAATCGTTGCCTGGCCTCCAAGGGCCGGGCGGAACGAATGCTGCTGGAAACCGCCCCCGAGTCGGTCGTCATCCAGGTGCCGATGGTGTTGGGCGAGGGCGACTATGCGGCGGCGGCGCTTGCACGGAGTGCGCGGTCACGGATCGGCTGGGCGTTTCGTTCGGCCAGCCGTGAGCAGCCGGTCTATGCGGGCGATGTCGTTGCCGCGATGGCGGCGGCACTGCTCGAACCGGGTGTCGCGGGTCGGGTATTTCGTCTGGCAGGTCCCGAATCACTGAGCAGGGCAGCGCTGATTCAGCGGGCCGCCCGGCACCTCGGAAACTCCGTCACCACGGTGTCGCTGCCATTTGAGGTGGGTCGTGGTCTGGCCCGAATGATGGAGTGGGTGCTGGCCAACCCGCCCGTGACCGCGGCGATGCTCGAGGTGCTGGATCACGACGACGACATCGACCCCAGGTCCGCGTGTGAGGCGCTGAACATTGAATTGACCCCACTGGACGAGATGCTCGAACGCTGCATCGAAGCCGACTAGTTGCCCCCACCCAACGGTTTGCCTATCCTGCCAGACCCGGATCGCTGTTCCGGTGGGTTGATGGGGGGGAGAAGATGAGCCCCGGCAAGAGCTTGTTTCAGGAACTGGACAGGCGCCGTGTGTTTCGGGTGATGGCGGTTTATGCCGTCGTCGGATTCGTCATGCTGCAGGTGATCGATCTCGGCACGACGGCTTGGGGACTCCCGACGGTGGCGCTTACCTGGGCGATCTGGATCGTGGTCGGTAGTGCGCCGCTGGTGGGGTGGCTGGCGTGGCTGTTCGACATTACGCCGTGGGGCATCCTGAGGACCCCGGCAACGGGTGAGCTGCCGAAGCAACCGACGGGACTCATCGACCGGCGCATCGAGTTCGTGATCATCGGCTTGCTGATGATCGCACTCGGCTTCGGCATCCGCGGGATGATCGCGGATCTCGAAGCCCGACAGTCATCCGGGGCGACCGTTGGGGCCGTTGGGGCCGTTGGGACCGTTGGGACCGTTGGAATCCATGAGGCGGTTGGCCCACGGGCACCGCCCGGAGAGTTCGTTCAGCGGCTCAGCGCTGCCGCGGCGAAGTCCCGGATCAATGCGTAGTCGGCCTTGCCGTTGGGTGCACGTTCCAGATCGGTCTTGAGCAATATCTGTTTGGGCACTTTGTAGCCCGCCAGCAACTGCCTCGCGAATTCACGAATGTCTTCCGGGTCAGGCTGCTCGCCGGGAACGGGTTGAACGACGGCGGTGATTGCCTGACCCCATTTCGGGTCGGGTAGGCCCACCACCAGCGCATCGCTGATCAGTTCGTGAGATTTGAGGACTTCTTCGACTTCCTCCGGAAACACCTTCTCGCCGGCGGTGTTGATGCACGTGCTGCCCCGGCCGAGCAAGGTCAGCTTGCCATCGGCTTCAATGCGAACCCAATCGCCGGGGATGGAGTAGCGAACGCCGTCGATGATCGGAAACGTGGCCGCGGTTTTTTCCTCATCCTTGTAGTAACCCACGGGCAGAAACCCGGTGACGGCGACCATGCCCGCCTCGTTGGAGCCCGGCACGACGCGCTGGTGATCCTCGGTGAACACCTGGCAGTTTGGCCCCAGCGTGAAGCTGGCCACCTCGATCGTCTCACTGCGGGTCATGACCGAGCTTCCCAATCCAATAGCCTCCGACGAAGAGAACCCGTCCACCAGGAACAGCTCGGGGTTGTGCCGCAACAGTCCCGCCTTCACCTCGGTCGTCCACATGACACCGGATGAGCTGACGATGCGCAGCGATGAGATGTCGAACCGGCCCTGCTCGGCGTCCAGGGCGTCGAGCATCGGACGCGCAAATGCGTCGCCGACAATCGTGCAGGCCGTCACGTGGTGACGCGCGATCGCCGTCAATGCTTCCGTGGCGTCAAAACTCGGTGAGGCCAGCGTGACGCAGGTGCCGCCATGGGTCATCGCGCCGATCGAGGACAGCAGTCCTGTGCCATGCATGATGGGTGGCAGCGGCAGGTTCACCGGTGCGGGTTCCCGGCCGAGACGTTCGACGTAGGCGGGAAGGTCGCTCGAGGCCGGAATGTCCAGCCGCGGGTTACCGCCTGCGCCAAGCACCTGCCAGAGATCGTCGTGACGCCACATCACGCCTTTCGGCATGCCGGTGGTCCCGCCGGTGTACAGGAACAACAGGTCGTCCGGGGATCGCTCGATGTCGAGTGGCGTGCCGTCACCGGTGTCGGCCAGGCCGGCGTACCGGATCGACTCCTCCAGGGGCTCTTCGGTTCCCACCTCGATCCATTGCCGGACCAGGGGCAACTGTTCGCGTATCTGTGCCACCTGATCCGCAAACTCTGCTGCGTAGACCACAATCACGGCGTCGGAATTGTCGAGCAGATAGATCAACTCCGCGGCGACGTATCTGAAGTTTACGTTCACGTGCGTCAGGCGCGCCTTGAATGCGGCAGCAATGGCTTCGCTGTATTCGGGGCAGTTGCGCATGTAGAAACCGATCTTGTCGCCTGCTTCGGCACCGTTGGCCAGCATCGCGCGGGCCAGGTTGTTGCTGTGCCGGTCGAACTCGCCCCAGGAGGTGGTGCGTTCGCCGTGAATCAAGGCGAGTCGGTCGTGCGGGGTTACCGCAGCGACGGCATCGAGGATGTCGCCGTAATTCCAGTGGGTCATAAGCTGCGGGATACTTCAGAGAGCGACAGACGATAGCACACGTCCGCGTACCGGGGCTCGCCGCAAGGCTCGCCGCAAGGCCCGCCGCAAGGCCCGCTCAGTAGAGCGTCAAGGGGGTCCACTGGCCATCGAATTCCTGAGTGTCGCCCCAGATGCGACGACTCTCATCGGGGGCGATGGCGCATTCCGCGACGCAGGGTGCGTCCCGATGGGCGTCATCGAGTTGGTAAGCGGTTACCGTCTGCTGGGCAAAGTCGATGATAGATACGCCGGGACGGTGGCGGCCGCATAGCGTGCCGGCGTTGATCAGCGTGAGCGTGTCGAAGTCGACCACCACGCGGTAGTGCAGGTGGCCGTTGATTACGTAGCGATGCTGGTTCCTTAGGATGATGGAATCGAGTTCATGACTGCGCTCAATGGGCATGCGCTCCGTACCCGGCCAGACTTTGCGCAGGTCGTTGTGGTCGACCCCGTGGCACAACAACAGCTCGCCAGCGCAGGTCGTGAGTGACTCGGTTTTGCCGAGCGAGGTGAGGAACGCCTCGCTGGTCTCGCTGAGATCCGAGCGGTGATGCGCATCCTCGATCTCGCGCACCCGGTCATCGAGCAACCAGCGGTCGTGATTGCCGG
>SMVY01000054.1 GCA_004357415.1 Gemmatimonadota bacterium | reverse complement strand
GGGGTGGTGGTGATCGCCGCAGTGGCAATCGCCTTCATGCGTCGGCGGCGCGAACGGAGGCGCTACCTGTGGCTCCAGCTCGAGCTGGCTCTGGATAAGGAAGCCCAGGGACCCCACGTCAAGCGAGACCCGGCACTCCGGGCCGCGGCCGCCCTGGTGCTGGAACTGGTCTATGCCGACGACGTGCTCGAGCCGGAGGAACGCCGCTTGGTCGAGGCCCACCTGACCGATCGCTGGGACCTCGAACGGCCCCGGGGAGCGTCACCGGCGGATCTCCATGCCCAGGCGGACCGCCTGACAGCCCGCTTCAGCCAGGGCCAGCGCCTCGACCTCCTGCGCCGGATGTGGCGCGCCGCGCTGCGCGACGGGCCCCCCGGCGCTCACCAGGAGCGGCTCCTCGGTCGCGCTGCCGCGCTGTTGGGCATCGATCCGCTCGAGGCGGGCCAGGTGGCCTTGGAGTCGTCTCCCGGGCTCGAACGGAGGGAGGGAGCGCAATCGTGACCCCGGCCACCGATACCCGGGCGGAGGAGCGCGACCGGCGGTTCATCATCGAACCGTTCCAGGATTATCTCACCTTGGAGGCGGGCCACAGCGCCAACACCGTGGTGGGCTACACCCGGGACATCCGCCGCATGGCCGAGTTCGCCGAGTCCAAAGGCGCCACCGGTCCCGGCACTGTTACTCGCGAGATGCTAAGGGAGTTGGTGTTCATGCTCAAGGACCTCGGTCTCAGCCCGGCTACCATCCGGCGTCAGATCTCGGCCGCGCGCACCTATTACGCCTTCATGATCGGGGAAGGGGAGGTGGCGCAGGACCCTACCGACCGGCTGCAGCCACCCAAGCCGGGCCGGAGCCTGCCGGACGTGCTGACCGTCAAGGAAGTCACCGCGTTGCTGGAGGCGCCTCGAATCGAAGACCCGCTGGGGTGGCGCGATCGGGTGCTTCTGGAACTGGGCTACGGGGCCGGGCTACGGGTATCCGAGCTGTGCGGGCTGGAGCTCAAGGACCTGGTGCTGACCGAAGGCTTGGTGCGGGCCTTCGGTAAAGGCGGCAAGGAGCGTCTCGTCCCCATCGGGAGGAATGTGATCGGCGCGGTGTCGGTCTACCTCCATTCGGTCAGGGCGGAACTCGATCGAGGAAAGACCCGGAACCGGGTGCTGTTGAACGCCCGAGGACAGCCGCTGTCGCGGGTGGGGGCGTGGGGCATCGTCAAGAAAGCCGCCGAGCGCGCCAAGATCACCAAGCGGGTAACGCCGCACACCCTTAGGCACACCTTTGCCACGCATCTCCTGGAAGGTGGGGCGGACCTCAGGGCGTTGCAGGAGATGCTGGGCCACGCCGACCTGGCGACGACCCAGATCTATACTCACGTGGATCGGGAGTATCTGCGGGAGGTTCATCGGCGGTTTCATCCCAGGGGATGAAGGCGATGAAGCGGGGCAGCGGGGCAGCGGGGCTGCGGGGTGGTTCGCGTGATCATTGGCATGGCATCACTGCCCCGCCGCCCCACCGCCCCGCTGTCCCGCAGATTGTTCTCATAGTAGTAGCCATGCTGAGCTCGTCCATCGCCTTGGCGCAGGACCCAGGACTCGAGCCACCGGCCACTGAATCCTCACAAACCGAGTACACCACCACGGCGATTGGTGGCGGAGCCTATCTTGATCTCGCCTATGCCTTGAGCAACAACCGGCCGGGCAACCACGGTTGGCGCAGCAAGGCGACCACGCTTTTTGTCGACAAGTTGGTGCTCAACAATGGCACCGTGTTCCTGGGAAAGCGGCCAAGTCGGGCGTCACCCTGGGGGTTCAAGGCCGGAGTTCAGCTGGGCAAGGACGTCGACAATCTGTCCACGACTGGCAGCGGTACGGCCGATCTCCTCAAACACCTCCACTACACTTACGCCACCTACCTGGCGCCCGTCGGCGGCCAGGAATTGGCGCTCGTCGGGGGGCTCATTCCGGGGCACCTGGGCTACGAGAGTTTCCAGGCCATCAACAATCCGACCTACACTCGCGTCTACGGCGTCGACAACGTGCCGTACTTCCAGTGGGGGCTGGCCGCCCAGTACCCTTACGGGGGCAAGGTGAGCGGCGTGGTGATGGTGACCAGTGGGTGGGACTATCTGTCGTCGCCCAACAACGCGCCCAGTTACGGTGGGCGGGTGCACTGGGACGTGAACGATGCGGCCTGGTTGCGGGGCAACGTCTTCTATGGCCCCGAGCAGGAGAACACCTCACTCGAGTTCTGGCGGCTGGCAGTTGAAGGGATCGGTCAGGTCCGGATCGGAGATTTTGAGCTGATCGGCAATTTCGGGTACGGTGCCGAAAGGCAGGCAACGGTGATTGGCAGCCCACGCTACCAGTGGAGCTGGGGAGCGTTGTGGGTCAACTGGCGGCCTGGGGGTGGGCCGTGGTCGGCAGGACTGCGGCCGGAGTTCTTTCGGGACGAGGACAGGCTCATCACCTCGTCACGTCAGACCATCACCGCCGTCACGGCGGCATTACGATACCAGGTCACGGTTGGACGGCAGGTACTGCAACTCAGGACCGAGTATCGCTTCGATCGTTCGACCGGGCCCGACGGCGGGTTCTGGCAAGGTACCAACAACATGCTGGTGCCCAACCAGCAACTGTTCATGTTGGCGGTGAACTGGCGGTTCGACACGTCATATCGATGAGGCGCATGACCAGCCGACGTCGAGACCTTCGGGGTTGTCGGGCAATGACCTGGGAGCCATACTCCTCATGACGGCAGCACCGGCTCAACCCCTGGCGACTGACCAAAGGCATTAAGCGGCAATACGTTACCGGGTGCACTTCATGTTTTACTCGAGAGTCACCCGGGGAATGAAACCTTCTGACGACCTCAAGCGTCTCTTAGTGAAACGGATAGCTGTCCTCTTCTTCAGGTAGGCCAAGCATGCGTGGCTATTGGATTCGTATCGCTTCAGGCGCCGCCGGCATATTCGTCGTCGGCATGGCTGGCTGGTACCTCGTCGCCGGGGCCCGGTCCAAGGTCGAGCAGGTCATCGACAGCGCCGTCTCGCTCTCGATCCCGCTCCCGTTCGACCTCGTTCCCTTCAAGGTCGACGGCGACCGGCTGGGATCCCTCAAGAAGCTGGTGATTCACCGCGACTCCCCCAAGGAAGTCAATTGGATCGAGCTGGAAGCCGAGCTGAACGAGGTGGGGCAGTGGGCCGAATTGGTCGATTGCCAGCTGTCGATCGACGATTTTGAGGACCTGGACGAGAACTCTTCCTTCGAATGCCACACGGAATTGCCCAGGGGATACGTCGAATTCGGCGAGATCCACTTCCGCGGGTCGGGCGAGTCCCTCCTCCTGTGGGTACCGCGCGATGTGGCGGCTGAACTGCGCCACGCCGACCGCCGGCGCATGGAAATGGAGCACGTCCGCATGTACCGGCGACAGGTGCGGATCGTGGAGCGGGAGTTGCGCACGGCGGCCGACAACGGCGCCGAGGGCTCAGCCCGGGTGGCCGCGGCCATCTTGGAGGCGTTCGGTGATTCCATCCCGGCTGAGGTCATAGCGGAACTCGAAGCGGCCGGCATCCAGTTCGACGGGCACGTGACCGAGATCCGGGTCGAGGTCAAGTCAGCCGATTCCGTCACCACCACGGTCGAAATCTCCGACCAATAGCAGGCCCCGCCGCCCCGCAGCCCCGCTCCCTAACCCTTTACCCTCCAATTCGATAGGTAGATAGCTCTCCTATCCCACCAAGCTGGCACGCCTTTTGACACACGCCCCCCGACTCTATTAGTCTTCACCATGCGTGTTCTCGGTGTCATCCCGGCCCGTCTCGGGTCAACGCGACTCCCGAACAAACCGCTCTGCCTCCTGGCTGGCGAACCCTTGGTGACCCGGGTGATCGAGCGTGTCCGCGAGCATGGCGTGGTGGACGAGCTGGTGGTGGCCACGGAATCGCCCATGGTGGCCCAGGTGGTGGAGCACGCCGGCATCGCCGCCGTGCTGACGGCCGACGATCATCCCTCGGGCACCGACCGGGTGGCCGAGGTGGCCAACCTGCCGGCGTATAAAGACTACGACGTCATTCTCAACATTCAGGGGGACGAGCCGTTCCTGAGCCGTGCCGCGGTGCGCGGGGCGCTGGACCGGGTCGCCGGCGGAGACGAGATAGGTACCGCCGCCAGTCCGCTGACGGCCGAACAGGCGGAGAATCCGAACCAGGCCAAGGTGGTCATGGACGTCGCCGGCCGGGCCCTGTACTTCTCCCGCGCGGTCATCCCCCACCGGAGGGATCGGGACACGCCTGCTGACGGCCTGTACTGGGGGCACCTGGGCATCTACGCCTACACTCGCGAGGCGTTGGCCCGCTGGGTGAGTTGCCCGGTTACCATGGCGGAAGAGGCCGAGAAACTGGAAATGCTGCGGGCACTGCAAAACGGGCTCACCATAGGCGTGGCGCTGGTGGAGGAGGACCCGCTTCCCGGCGTGGACACGATCGACGATCTCAACCGAGCGGAGGCTCTGTGGCTGGCAACGGCGAGGTAACCCAATGATGACACCCCCCACGGCTACCAAGTACATCTTCGTTACCGGAGGTGTGGTGTCATCCCTGGGTAAGGGAATCGCCGCGGCCTCGTTGGGCAGGCTGCTCGTCGAACGGGGCCTGTCCGTCACCATCCAGAAATTCGATCCCTACATCAACGTCGATCCCGGCACCATGTCGCCGTTCCAGCATGGGGAGGTGTTCGTCACCGACGACGGCGCCGAAACCGACCTCGACCTGGGACACTACGAGCGGTTCATCGATCTGTCGCTGTCGCAACAGAACAACGTCACCACCGGCCGCATCTACCAGAACGTCATCAACAAGGAACGCCGCGGTGAATACCTGGGATCGACGGTGCAGGTCATCCCCCACATCACCGACGAAATCAAGAACGCCATCCGCCGAACCGCCCCGGGCCACGACGTGGTCATCACCGAGATCGGCGGCACCGTGGGCGATATCGAGTCGCTCCCGTTCCTGGAGGCGATTCGCCAGTTCCGCCAGGAAGTGGGGCGCGAGAACGCGCTGTTCGTGCACCTGACACTGGTGCCCTACCTGGCGGCTGCGGGCGAGCTGAAGACCAAGCCGACCCAGCACTCCGTGCGCGACCTCATGCGGATCGGGATCCAACCCGACGTGCTCATCTGCCGTAGCGAGAAGCCGCTCGAGGCGGGGATCAGGCGCAAGATCTCCCTGTTCTGTAACGTCGACTTCGGCTGCGTCATCGAGAGCCCCGACGTGCAGACCATCTATCAGATCCCCCTTCTGTTCCATGAACAGGGATTCGACCGTGTGGTGTGCCAGCGCCTGAACATCGAGACCAAAGAGCCCGACCTCCGGGCCTGGAAAGCCATGACCGATCGCATCCTGCAACCTACGCGGTCGGTGCGCATCGCGGTGGTCGGCAAGTACACCGACCTGCCCGACGCCTACAAGTCGGTGGTAGAGGCCCTGATCCACGGCGGCATCACCAATGACGCCAAGGTGGAGATCGAGTGGATCGCCAGCGATCGGTTCAGCGACATCGAGTCAGCCGGCGAACTCCTCGGTGGGGTGGATGGCTTGCTCATCCCCGGCGGATTCGGGGAGCGGGGGATCGAGGGCATGGTTCAGGCGGTGCGCTGGGCGCGAGAGCACGAGTTGCCATTCTTTGGTATTTGTCTGGGGCTGCAGGTGGCCATCATCGAGTTTGCCCGCAACGTGTGCGAACTGCCCGACAGCAACAGCACCGAATTCGAGCCCGAGTGCGAGACCCCGGTCATTGCGCTCATGACGTCGCAACACGACGTGGAAAACCTCGGCGGCACCATGCGGCTGGGGGCCTATCCCGCTCGGTTGCGGAAGGGATCCCGGGTGGCGCAGGTGTACGGCTCCACCGAAATCAGCGAACGCCACCGGCACCGCTGGGAGGTCAACAACGCCTATCGCGACGTCCTGGCCGAGTTCGGCATGCGCCTGTCCGGCCAGTCGCCCGATGGGGGGCTGGTGGAGATCATCGAACTCCCCAACCACCCGTGGTTCATCGGTTGCCAATTCCACCCGGAACTCAAGTCGCGCCCCACCCGGCCACACCCGCTGTTCGAGCGATTCATCGAGGCAGCGGTTGCGCTGCGCACCAAACGCGAGGTGAGCTCCTCGGCGGCAGCTGACGTGGCCAAGGCACCTGCCTGACCAGCTGGTATGCTAGACTCCGCCATCGCACGCCATATCCGCCCGCCGGGCCTCGATGCCGACGGTGTCGCCGGTGACAGCGCCGTCGCTGTCGACCTCCGCTCCCGTGGCCGCCCCGGTTGGAAGTCGCTGGCCGCGGTGTTGCTGGTGGCTGGCGCCGTCATGGGCTGCCAGGATAGCAGTGTGCGCCCCGTAGCCATCATCAACGCGAGCGATTCAGCCGACCAGATTCTGTTCGGAGTCGCCACGATCCTGGCGCCCCATGGTGTGCGGCGCAACCTCCTCGAGGCCGATACGGCCTTCGTCTACAACGCCACCGGTGTGTACCAAATCCGGGTCCTGCGCCTGACATTCTACGACCAGAACGGAGTCGAGACATCGGTACTCACTGCCGACTCCGGCGTGTATCGCATTCACACCGGACGGATGGAGGCGAGTGGTAACGTGGTGGTGCGTTCGACCGACGGCAAGGTGCTGCGGACCTCGATCCTCCAGTACGACCGCGAGCGGGACGAGCTCTACACCGATCAGCCGTTTACCTACGATACCGAACAGGAAACCATCGAAGGCAACGGGTTCCAGGCAGACCCGCAATTCATCAACGTGGTGACCGATTCACCGCGTGGTGGGCAACGGGGCGAGTCGCCCGGGACCATGGCCTTGCCGGGACAGGACCAGTGACGGCCGCCGCCGGTGTGGCCGTGCTGCTCCTCGCGTCCGTGTCGCCACTGGTGGCCCAGGACGACTGCATCTTCCGGATAGAGCACGTGGGCGGGCAGGGCACCACCCAGGAGACGCCCCTGGGGACGAACTACTTCGCGGCCGGCGGCGTGCGGCTGTTCTGCCTGGGAACAGCCGTCCGCATGGAGAGCGACAGCGTGGCGGCCTACCACGGCGGCGAGATAATCTATTTCGTCGGCAACGTCCACTTCCGCGACTCAACCATGACGCTCGATGCCGACCGGGGTACCTGGTACCAGGCCGGAGCCCGGTGGGAGGCACGCGGCAACGTCTTCACCAGGAATCTGGAAAACGGCTCGACCCTCACCGGACCGCACCTCGACTACTTACGCAACAGCCCCGGCATCCGCGATGTCGCCGAGATGTACGCCATCGGCCGCCCCCGGATCGAGTCCGCCACCATCGACTCGGCCGGGAACCCCACCGAGCCCCACGTAATCGTGGCGGACCGGGTGCGCATGCGGGGAGACGACCAGATGTGGGCCGGTGGTACGGTCACCATCGACCGCAGCGACTTCACCGGCCGGAGTGATTCCTTGTGGCTCGATTCGGGCGCGGCGGGGAAGGGCGCCCTCATCGGCGGGCGGCCGGAAATCGATGGCACCGGGGAGAGCCCCTACCGGCTCGTCGGGGAGCGCATCGATCTGGAGTTGACGGGCGGCACCCTCAGCCGGGTCGTGGCCCTCGACAGCGCGCACGCGGTCAACGACGAGTGGGATTTGGTCGGCGACACCATCGCGGTCCACCTCGACCAAGACTCGCCGGACCGGATCGATGCCTGGGGAAAGGGCATCCGGCCACTGGCCACCTCCGACGAGTACACCATCCTGGCCGACTCGGTGGCGCTCCACTTTCCCGGAGGGATGCTGTCCCGTCTCGATGCCGTCGGTGACGCCAAACTCGAAACCGGCCGCGATTCGCTCACCGGTGAGGCGGATTGGATCGCCGGCGACACGGTCACGGCCTGGTTCGTGGCGCCCGATTCGGCCGGCGACGGGAGCCCCGCGCTGGAACGTCTGGTGGCCACTTCACAGGCGCGGTCCTTTCGTCAGATGCGCCAACCGACGCAGCCCATGGCCCTGCCGTCGCTCAGCTACGTTCGGGGGGACATGATCGTCATCACCATGAAGCTCCCGCCGCTCGAGGGCGTCGACCGGGTGGACGTGAAAGGACAGGTCGAGGGCGTACAACTGGACCCCGAACCCGGGCAAGCCGTGCCGCCGTCCCCCTCTCCGGCTTCATCCGACCAGGAGGATGGGTGATCCCCTCTTGGCTGTCATCCCTGGTTGAGAAGGACCCCTCGCTGTCGCTGGCGCTGGCCGTGCTGGTGCGCGATGCGGACGCCAGTGGGGCGCTGGATTTCAACACTTTGGTTCCCGGGTTCCGCCACGTGTTCCACACGGCGGAACTCTCCATGGAACAGGAAGCGGTGTCCCAGGTCTCCCGGGAGGAGGTCAGGGAGAGCCTCAGAGACTCGGTGCTTCCCCGGTTGGCCACCGATGGGTGGATCGAGGACACCTCGGCCAACGACTGGCGCGAGGTGCGGGCCACGGGTGCCTGGTGGACCGAGGCCGTAGCCGAGCGGGAGCCGCTGTATCAGCGCATGGTCGAGATGGCGCAGGCCGGTTGGCACCGGCGCGACAGCCTGCTGCGCTCAGGTACCTCCGTGCGGGGGAGCGTGCTCTACGGCGAGGAGCTGTGCAAGTCGTTCAAGCGCCGGCGAGTCGTCGACGATGTGACGGTCCAGCTGACCCAGGGGGAAATCGTCGGGCTCTTGGGACCAAATGGTGCGGGAAAGACCACGACCTTTTATTTATTGATGGGGCTCATTAGGCCGGACCACGGCCGGGTCCGGATCGACGACCACGATTTGACCCACGCTCCCATGTACCGGCGTGCCAGGGAGGGGATCGGATACTTGGCGCAAGAGCCTTCCGTCTTTCGGAAGATGACGGTCGAGCAGAACATCATGGCCATCCTCGAGACGATGAAGTACACCCGCGAGGAACGTCAGCAACGACTGGAAACCCTATTGGACGAACTGGCAATCAAGCACCTGCGCCACAACAAGGCATACTCCCTGAGCGGAGGGGAACGCCGGCGGCTGGAGATCACCAGGGCCTTGGTGACTCAGCCGCGTTTCATGCTGCTCGACGAGCCGTTTGCCGGCGTGGATCCCATCGCCGTCCACGACATCCAGACCATCGTAGCCAGCCTGCGCCATCGCGGGATCGGCGTCCTCATCACCGACCACAACGTGGAGCAGACCCTCGACATCGTCGACCGGGCATACATCATGTTCGAAGGTAGGGTCCAGGCGGCCGGCACCGTCCGGGAACTGGTCTACAACGACGACGTCGCCCAGGTGTATCTCGGGCCCACGCTCACGGAACGGTTGCGGCACCGATTCGAGGCCGTGGCATGAGGCTCGGACTGGGGCAGCACATCGGCATGCGGCAGGAGCTCCGGGTCAATCCTCGCCTGTACCAGGCGATGGACATGCTGTACATGCCGATGATGGAGTTACAGCAGCACCTCAAGCAGGAGCTGTTGGTCAACCCGTTCCTCGAATTGATGGAAGACGACGAGCTCCCGGACGAGACGCCGGCCACCGACCAGGAAAAAGAGAAGGAACAGAAGCAGAAGGATGAGGAGATGGACTGGGAGGAGGTGTTGCTCAACGGCTTCGACGTCGGCGGCACCCGGGCCCAGCACGAGGTAATCGAGTACACCGAACCGGTCACCGTCGAGGTGCGCGACCTCATCGACCACCTGCGCGAACAGCTGTCGTTCTTGGACCTCACGGCCAGGCAGCTTCTGCTGGCAGAGGAGTTCCTGGGGAACATCCAGGAAGACGGCCGTCTGGCGGCCACCATGGAGGAAATCCTTCACTCGGTCAACCAGTGGTTGATCACCAACGCCACCACCGCCGACGAAGAGCCTGACCCCGATGACGTTGGTCTGGAAGATTTCGGGGAACAGGAGCCCGAGCCGGCTTCAGCCGAGACCGCCCCGGCCGGCATGGCTGCCCTCACCATCGAACCCATCACCGAAACCGTGGCGCAAGGCGCCTTGCAGCCGGCTGAGTTGGTCGAGGACGCCGTGGTAACGGAGGCAGTGGAACCGCCGACTCCGGCGCCCCTGGTGGCGCCTCCCGGCGTGGAGTTGTTCACCGAGGCCAACATGGATGAAATGCTGGCCATCATCCAGCGGCTGGATCCGCCGGGCGTGGGCTCGCGAGATGTGCGCGAGTGCCTGCTGCTGCAACTGACCGACCTGAAAGAGGTCGACACGCTGCAGTACCGCCTGGTGAGCGAGGTGTTCGATGATCTCAAGGCCCATCGGTGGAACGACCTGGCCAAGCGATTCGGGGTCGAGCCGGTGGATGTCCAGGGGGCCGCCGACAAGCTCCAGCGGCTCGATCCCAAGCCGGGCCTCAAGTACTCGGCCGGCAATGAGGGCTACATCACGCCCGATCTGATAGTGGAGAAGGTGGACAGCGCGTACCATGTGTTCCTCAACGATACCGGTGTGCCCCGGTTGCGGCTGAGCCGGTCGTATCAGGAGATCGCCCGCGACCGGAAGAAGATGACCAAGGAAAACCGCGAGTTCATTGCGGCCAAGTTGAACAGCGCCAGTTGGATGATTCAGGCCATCGAGCAGCGGCGGCAGACCATGCTCAAGGTCATGAACTTCATCGTCGACCGGCAGCGGGAGTTCTTCGAGAGAGGCATCGAGTACCTGCGGCCACTCACCCTGCGGGAGGTGGCGGAAGTCATCGACATGCATGAGTCGACCGTCAGCCGTGTCACCAACGAGAAGTATGTCCAGACACCGCGGGGCGTGCTGCCGCTCAAGTTCTTCTTCTCGAGCGCGCTGTCGACCTCGACCGGCGAGGACGCCAGTGCCCGGTCCATTCGCGCCAAGTTGCAGAAGATGATCGGCGAGGAAGACTCGGCCAAACCGCTCACCGATCAGCAGATCGTACACAAGTTCCAGGAGCAGGGCATCAAGATCGCCCGGCGGACCGTGGCCAAGTACCGCGACCAGCTGGGCATCCTTCCCGCAAGGATGCGCAAACGCGTATGAGTGTGCCAGGTCCTCGCGCAGTGGACGTCAGCGTGCTCGTCCCGGCCAAGGACGAGGCGCTCAACCTTCCGGACTTCCTCGGGCAGTGCGCGGACGCACTCGGTTCCGCGGACTTCACCTACGAGGTGGTGGTCGTCGACGACGGGTCGCGGGACGAGAGCGCAGCGATCCTCACGGATCTGGCGGCCAAGTACCCGTTCCTGCGGGTCGTTACCCACCGGCGGCAACGCGGCATCGCCGACGCGCTCCACAGCGCTGCCAGGGTGGCCGCGGGCGAGGTGTTCGTGTTCTACCCGGCCGATCTGCAGTACCGCCCCGAAGACATCCCCACGCTGGTCGAGCCGATTCTCGCCGGCGAGGCGGATATGGTCACCGGAACCAAACAGGGCAAATACGACAGGGCGTTCGTGTCCCGGGTATACAACGTCCTGAGCCGGTGGCTGTTCGGAGTGAGCGCCACGGATCTGAACTCGGTCAAGGCCTACCGCCGGGAAATCATGGACCTGGTGCCGGCCCGCCCGGACTGGCACCGCTTCATCGTGGTGATCGCGGCCACTGACGGCTACCGGCTCACCTCACGGCCCATCCCGCTCCATCCGCGGCAGGCCGGGGTGTCGAAGTTCACCTGGCGGCGCATTCCTGTCGGCGTGTTCGACCTCCTGTCCGTCTGGTTCCTGCTCCGCTTCGGCCGCAAACCCATGCTGTTCTTCGGCCTCCTCGGCGCGGTCCTGTTCACCATAGGATTCGCCGTCGGTGTCTTCGGCCTGATCCAGAGGTTCGTGTTCGGCTACGGCTTCCGCCCGCTGCTCGATCTCATCGTCGTGCTGGTGATCTCCGGCGTGGTGCTGTTCGGATTCGGCTTCGTGGGGGAACTGATCGCCGGCCTGCGCGAGGAAATCAGAGGTCTCACCCGGATCTTGGGCAGGTCGTCCGACCAGGACTAGACGAAGCCCGTGCGCATAATCTTCCTGACACACAACTTCCCCCGGTGGCCAGGTGACGTCTCCGGAGCGTTTCTGGCCAGCTTGGGATCGGCACTGGTCGAGCGAGGACACGAAGTGCGCGTCATTGCCCCCGCCGACGAGGGCGACACCGGTCCTACCGAGTTCGACGGCGTCTCCGTCCGCCGGGTTCGCTACGCCACCGCGGAACGGGAAACCCTCGCTTACCGGGGGACGATGACCGCGGCGGTCAAGACGGTGCGGGGGTTTCGCACCTTTGTCGGGCTCCTCAAGGCCCTTCGGGCTGCCGCTCGGGAAGAAATGGCCCAGGCTGACGTGCTCCACGTCCACTGGTGGGTACCAGGCGGCCTGGCCGCTCCGCCGGAATCGTGCTACGTCCTCACCATTCACGGGACGGACGCGGCACTCCTCAACCAGTCAGTGGTGGCCCGAGCCCTGGCGCGCCCGGTCATTCACCGAGCCAAGGTGGTCACCACCGTTTCCACCGCCCTCGCCGGCATCATCAAGCGGCGGGGAGGGAGAGACATCCTGGCGCACAAGATCCAACCGATGCCCGCGGCGATCTCCACCCTCCACCCGGCCCGGGAGCCGGGAACCGGTCTGGTGGTCGTTGCCCGCCTGACCAGCCAAAAGCGGGTCGAGCTGGCTCTCGAAGCGGCGGGCGTTCTGCGTGACATGGGTCGCGCGCTTCCGCTCCTCATTGTCGGTGACGGCCCCGAGCGGGAACACCTCGAGCGACGGTGCCGCACGCTGGCCCTGGAAGAGTTCGTCAGTTTCGCGGGGAGTGTGCCGCCTGAAGAAATCGGCGGTCTCCTGTCGGGCCGCGCAGTGATGCTGTTCCCGGCCCGTGACGAGGGCTTTGGTCTCGTGGCCGCCGAGGCATTCATGGCCGGCGTGTCGGTGGTGGCGTGCAGTGACGGCGGTGGGGTGCTGGACGTGGTCCCCGACCGGGGTGGCGGCCGTATCGTTGCCCCCGACCCCGAGGCTCTAGCCCAGGCGGCGTTGGAGTTGATCGACCGCCCCAAGCGACTGGCCGAGGCCACTGAGCTGGGCGAGGAGTGGCGCCGCCGGCTGATGCCGTCCGTGGTGGCCGCCCAGTGCGAGGAGTGGTACGACGAGGCGATTCGTGCCGCGTAGGGCCTGGGGAGTGGTCCTCCAGTTGGCCTTGCTGGCGGTGGTGGGTTGGTTCGTCGCCCGGACGTTCATCGACCGGTGGGAGGAATTCCGCGCCTATCCGCTCGACCTTCAGGCCGACCCCGGGTTGCTGGTGCTGGCGGCGCTGGTCGTGTGGTCCGGCTACGCGGCACTCATCGCCGGTTGGCGGGGCGTTCTGCGAGGCTGGAACGAGACGTTGGCACCGTGGCAGGCCGGGCGCATCTGGGCCCTCTCGAGCCTGGGAAAGTACATCCCCGGGAAGATCTGGGCCGTCGCCGGCATGGTGGTGATGGCGCAACGGGCGGGCGTCCGCCCGGTGGCCGCCGCGGGATCGGCACTGGTCATGCAGCTGCTGGCGATGGGTACCGGTGCCGCGGTTGTGGCCCTAACGGGGGTGCTGGCCCTGGCAACCGACGGGTGGCTCCGGGTGGGGCTCATCGCCGTGCTGGTCGCCAGTGTAGCCGGAACATTGGTACTCCTCCACCCGGGGTGGCTCAACCGAATCCTCGCTCGTCTCCCCGGCGGAGTCGATCAGGTGGCCACCCCGACGCCACTGAGCATACTCGGCGGAGCAGCGGCCAACGTGCTCGCCTGGGGCGCCTACGGCGTGGCCGTGTGGCTGCTGGCCCGGGCCCTCATCCCCGAGGTGTCATTCCCCCTGTTGACGACCATAGGGGCCTTTGCGGCGTCCTACATCGTAGGCTTCCTGGTTCTTCTGGTGCCGGGTGGTCTGGGTGTCCGCGAAGGGGTGTTCGTGCTGATGCTCCAAGGGGTCGTCGGGCTGGCCCCGGCAACCGCCATCGCGCTAGCTTCCCGGCTGCTGTTTACCCTGACCGAGGTCGGTGTGGCTGTGCTGTTTCTGCTATTCCCCAAAGGCGGCTCGCGTGCAGCCTCCTGAGCACCTGTTCGAGCCGAAGAAGCCGGCGCTCCTGGCGATCGTGGTGTTCCTGCTGGCGGCGGCCACGCTGATGTGGCCCATGGCGCTGGGGCAGTTCCTCGTCAATCCCATGAGCGACCAATACTCCGCCGGCTACAGCTTCCGGTTGTTCGGCGCCGAGATGTTTCGCGCCACCGGCGCCATCCCCCAATGGAATCCGTTCCTGTTCGGCGGGATGCCGTTCATCGGGGCCATGCACGGGGACATCTTCTACCCCACGGCCTGGCTCCGGTGGATCCTCCCCACGGACGTCGCCATGACGCTGGGCTTCGGGCTGCATCTGGTGCTGGCGGGCCTGTTCATGTACGCCCTCCTGCGGGCCCTCAAGCTGTCGTGGACCGGAGCGATGGTCGGCGGAGTGGCCTATCAACTGACCGGCATCGTGGCCTCGATGGTCAGTCCCGGGCACGACGGCAAGATGTTCGTGTCGGCCCTGGCCCCGTTGGCGTTCCTGGCGCTACTGCGAGCCGTGCGCGACCAGCGCCGGCCGTGGTTTGGCCTGTTCGCCATCGTGGTGGGACTGGCCCTGCTGAGCCCCCACTACCAACTGACCTACTATCTCCTGGTGGCGTCCGGTGTGTGGACGCTCTACCTCACCTTCTTTGGTCCGGAGAAACCGACCGGCAGTTGGATCGCTCCCATCGCCATGGCATTCGGTGCCGTGGCGCTGGGAGTTGCGATATCGGCCATCCAGGCGCTCCCGTTTCTAGAATACATCCCCTACTCGCCGCGTGGGGCAGGGGGCCCCAGCCTGGGGTGGCAGTACTCCACCAATTTCTCGTTGCCGCCCGAGGAATTGATGAGCACCATCCTCCCTCAGTTCAACGGCATCATCGAATCGTACTGGGGTCGGAACTTCTTCAAGCTCCACACCGAATACCTCGGCGTGGTGGTCGTGGCCCTAGCCGCGTTCGGCTGGACCAATCGTGAACGCCGGCGCCTGCTGTGGGCCATGACGGCCATCGCCGGCTTGTTCCTGCTGATCGCCCTCGGACGCCACACGCCGTTCTACCGGCTGTGGTACGAGGTGATGCCCATGATGAAGAAGGTCCGCGCTCCCGGGATGGCCTTCTACCTGGTAGCGCTGCCGGTAACCGTCATGGCCGGCATGGGAGCGGACCAATTGTTGGCCCGGCGGGTGGGCCGCCGCCTGTTCTGGATCGTGTTTGGAGTGCTCGGCGCCGTGGCCCTTCTGGGGACCGTGGGTGCGCTGCAGCCGGTGGCGGAGGCGCTGGCCGAACCGCAGCAGGCCGGCACCGTATCCGCTAACGCCGATGCCCTCCAGGCCGGCGCCTTGAGGATGCTCGTCGTGTTGCTGGTGGCCGGAGCACTGGCGTGGGCCATCAATGCCGGGAAGGTTCGTGCGGGGATCGCCTCGGCGGCGCTCCTCGTGGTGGTGGCGGCGGATATGTGGAGCCTCGATCGTAACTTCTTTCGATTCTCCCCGCCCGCGTCCGAAATCTATGCCACCGATGATATCATCGACTACATCCGCACCTCCGACGGCCAATTCCGGGTGTTCAACCCCCTCCGGGTGTACGACGGATCGATCCTCATGGCGTATGGCATCCAGACGGCGCTAGGCTACCACGGGAACGAGGTGCGGTTCTATGACGACCTGTGGGGTGGGAAGAACGTATGGCGCAACCAGGGGAGCCAGCAACTGTGGGACTTGATGGCCGTGCGCTTCGTGCTGCTGCCGTCGGTACAGGAGATTCCCGGATTCACCAGGGTCCTCGGGCCGGTACGCACCACGTCCGGACAGTTCGGCGTGCTCTACCAGCGTGACGATCCGCAGCCCTACGTGAGAGTCCTGCCGGGCGCGGCCAAGGTGCCCGACGATCAAATCGTCAGCACGGTGATCGACACCAGGTTCCGCTACGACCAGGTGGCT
>SMVY01000053.1 GCA_004357415.1 Gemmatimonadota bacterium | reverse complement strand
TCATCTCTTCGGGTTCATCATCAGGGGGACCTTGGCCAAGTGGCAGAACGACCCCGCCACCTTGGCCCAGGTCTACGCTGCGTTCCTGGCGGTATATGACGAGGAAATGGCAGCGGGACGGCCGGAATACGATGAACACGAACGATCGATCCAGGGGCTCTTGGAAGACGCCAGGGGCGGAGGCAGCTAGCCGGTTCTCCCGTTATATTGAATGATGCAGGTAAGGTGACTTCCCTAGCGGAGTGAAGGCTTATGAAAGCGGGAACGAAATTCGTCATCGGCGCCAGCGTGATCGTGATCGCTGTCAGCGCCATGATATATCAAGGCGTCCAGGAGACCGGCACCTACTTTCTGACCACGACCGAGTTGGCCGAGCGGACCAGCGCCGACCCGTCGTTCCACGATGTCGGTATCAA
Source organism: Gemmatimonadota bacterium (assembly GCA_004357415.1). Lineage (GTDB taxonomy): Bacteria > Gemmatimonadota > Gemmatimonadetes > Gemmatimonadales > GWC2-71-9 > N074bin45. The sequence continues at coordinate 9,533 of SMVY01000053.1, read as the reverse complement.
ACTCGGCGCCAAGGTGGTGCCGGGCAGCATCCGGCGCGACGTCGCCACCCAGACCATCGATTTCGAGGTCACCGACGGCACCACGCAGATCCCCGTCTCCTACCGTGGGTTGGCGCCCGATACCTTCACTGACGACCTCGATATCGAGGTCGTGGTTGAGGGTCGCTTGGGCACGGACGGGGTGTTCCAGGCCACCACCCTGCTGGCCAAGTGCGGCTCCCGCTATGAGGCCCAGTACGAAAGCGAAGCCCAGGTCTAGCCGATGACGCTCCTGGGGCACTTCGCGCTGTGGGCCGGGTGGCTCATCGCGCTGTGGGCCGGTGTGTTGGCCTTCTCGGGGAAGTGGCAACGCCGTCCCGAGCTGCGGGCCAGCCTGACCGGTGCCGTCTACGCCGTGTTCGGGTGCATGGTGGTGGCCTCGCTGGCACTGTGGTACGGCTTGGTCACCCACGACTTCAATATTGAATATGTGGCGTCCTACACCTCGCGGACGCTGCCGGAGTACTTCGTCTTTTCCGCCTTCTGGGCGGGGCAGAAGGGGTCGCTGCTGTTGTGGGTCGTGGTGCTGTCACTGTTCGCGGCCATGGCGCAGTTCATGACATCGCGGCGCTACGCCGACCTCCTCCCCTGGGTTGCCGGCGTGACCATGATCGTGGCGTTCTTCTTCATCACGGTCATGTTGTTCTCGGCCAACCCGTTCGAGCGGCTGGCGTTCACCCCGCCCGACGGCCGGGGGCTCAACCCCCAGCTGCAGAACCTCGGCATGATGATCCATCCGCCGATGCTCTACCTGGGCTACATCAGCGTCACCATTCCATTTGCCTTTGCCATCGCCGCCTTGATGTCGGGTAAGCTCGACGCGGGTTGGATCCGGGCCATCCGCAAGTGGACGCTGCTGAGTTGGCTGTTCCTGTCGGCCGGGGTGGTGCTGGGGATGTGGTGGGCCTACGTGGAACTGGGCTGGGGCGGCTACTGGGCCTGGGATCCGGTCGAGAACGCCAGCATTCTGCCGTGGCTCACCATGACGGCGTTTCTCCATTCGGTGATGATCCAGGAAAAGCGTGGCATGCTCAAGCGTTGGAACCTGATGCTCATCATCGGCACGTTCCTGCTGACCATTTTCGGAACCTTCATCACCCGATCAGGCGTCATCGCCAGCGTGCACAGCTTCACCCAGTCCTCGGTGGGGTACTACTTCCTCGCCTTCCTGGTGCTTACCGGGGTGCTGTCGTTTACCCTCCTGTACACCAGGTGGGACGGGCTCAAGGCGGATGTGGAACTCGAATCGATGGTGAGCCGTGAAGCCGCGTTCCTGTTCAACAACCTGATATTAGTCGGCATCGCCTTCTCGGTGCTGTGGGGCACCCTGTTCCCCATTCTGTCTGAATTGGTGCAGGGTACCAAGGTGACGGTGGGTCCGCCGTTCTTCAACAAGGTGAACGTGCCGTTGGGTCTGGCGCTGCTGGCCCTCACCGGCATCGGACCGCTGATCGCCTGGCGCAAGGCATCGATCAACAATCTCAAGCGACAATTCTTCTTGCCGGTTGCCTCGGGCCTGGTCGTGGTGGCGGTACTCGTCGTGCTGGGAATGCGTGACCTCTACCCGCTCATGGCCATAGGCCTGGCCGGCTTCGTGGCGGGGACCGTGGTGCAGGAGTTCTACCGCGGAAGCCGGGCGCGGCACCGAATCCACGGTGAATCGCACCCGGTGGCAGTCCTGCGGCTGATCGGCCGCAACCGGCGCCGCTACGGCGGGTACATCGTGCACGTGGGCATCCTGCTGTTGTTCGTGGCCTTTGCCGGGTATTCCTTCAGGGTGGACAAGGAAGCAACGCTGCTTCCCGGAGAATCGGTCGACGTGGTCAGTCCGTTCGGCCACACCTACACGCTGACGCATCTGGGTGTGTCGCAGTACGAGTACCTAAACCGGTTCGTGTCGCAGGCCACGGTCGAGATCGAGAAAGACGGCGTCCCCATCGGCCGGCTGTCGTCGGAGAAGCGCCAGCACATTAACAGCCTGCGTGAGTTCGAGTTCCAGCCGTCCACCGAGGTCGGCATCCGCTACACGTTGCAGGAAGACCTCTACATCGTCTACGCCGGATCGGTGGAAGGAACCGAAGAAGCCGTCTACCGGTTCACCATCAACCCGCTGGTGGTGTGGGTGTGGATCGGTGGCGTGGTCCTCATCGTCGGTGGGATCATCACCATGTGGCCGGGTGGGTACGGTCCCGTCAGGGAGCGCCGGCCGGTGCAGGCGGGGTACGAGGCGGAACTGGTGGGGAGTAGGACGTAGGACGTAGGACGTGGGACGTGGGGCGTTGGGTGTTGGGTGTTGGGTGTTGGAGGGAACTTCGTGGAGGATTTTGATGAATCGTAGGGCGTTTGTCGGCAGTGCGGCGGCGTTGGTCTCGGCGGTGAGTGTTGGCTGGTCGCAGGAGCAGGCTCCTGGGCGGGGGGGGCAGCAGGCTCGGGGCGGGGGCGATGCCGGGCGGCTGTACAATCCCAACGTGGTGCAGCAACGACCCCGCAGTACCGACGCCGACAACGACGAATATATCAAGAATATCGAGAAGCAGATGCGGTGCACCTGCGGCTGCAATCTCGACATCTATACTTGCCGCACCACCGATTTCACCTGCACCACGTCTCCCGCGCTTCACCGCGAAGTGCTCGCGTTGCACGAAGCCGGGCTCTCCGCCGAGGAAATCCTGGAAGACTTCATGGATCGCTACGGCGATGACATCCTCATGGCGCCCAAGCCCGAGGGCTTCAACTTGGCCGGCTACCTGGTGCCGGGTGCCCTGATCACGCTGGTGGGCGTGGCGCTGACCTGGTCGTTGTACCGCCGGCAGGCCGTGCTGTCGACCGCGGGGGCGGGTGGTGGAAGCGGGGGCGGCGGGGGCAGTGAGGGGATCGAGGCGACGCCTGATGAACTGGAGCGGTTGCAGGTGGCCATCCGGGAGAGCGACCGGTGATGGTCGTCGAGGTGGTCCTGTCGCTGGCCCTGGCGAGTGGGGCGCTGTGGTTGGTGCTGAGTCCGTTGTTCAGGCCCGGGTCTATTGCGCCGGATGTGTACGAACCGCTTGACCCGACGGAGACACGCAAGGGGGCCGCGGTGGCCGCGCTCAAAGAGATCGAGTTCGACCGGGAAACGGGCAAGCTGTCGGAGGATGATTACGCGGAGCTCTACGCCCGTTACAGCACCGAGGCCATCGAAGCGATGCGGGCAGAGGACGCGGTTGCGGCTGCTGCGCCGAGCCCCGCCTCCGCCCCAGCTCCCATGGGGACCGACGACGCCATCGAGGCCATGGTGGCCGCCGACGTTCTGACGCTGGAGGCAACGGCGGGAGGGGTCGCCGAGGCGCCGACCTGTCATTCGTGCGGCCCGCGTCCCGAGACGGACGCGGTGTTCTGTTCCCAGTGCGGCAAGCTGTTGCCGCATCCGGCCCAGTGCATGGAGTGCAACACCCCGCTCGAGCCCGGGGGGAAGTTCTGCGGGAGGTGTGGGACGGCTGTGGGCGGGGTGATGCTCTAAGCGGGGCGGCGGGGCGGTCATCTCGAGCGCAGGCTCAGTGCACCAACGCGGTTCCGGGGACGGCGGCTGCCGGCTTGCCGGGTTTGCCCGGGCTTGGTACCCTCTCCTCATGCCACACGAGCACTGCGACAGTCTTCCAGGTGGCGGGACGAGCCTGGCGGACTATTTCGGCGACATCGACATTTATCTGTTCGACCAACTGCACCGCGGTCGCATTACTCCCGGCATGCGGGTACTCGATGCCGGCTGTGGGCGTGGACGAAACTTGGTGTATATGCTGCGGGCGGGGTTCGACGTCTACGGGGTCGACCCGGACCGCGATGCCATCGATGCCGTCCGCCGGTTGGCCAAGCGCTTGGCTCCGGCGATTCCCCCAGACCACTTCCAGGTCGAACGACTTCCTACGCTCTCGTTTCCCGATCGGGCGTTCGACGCGGTCATCGCCAACGCCGTGCTGCATTTTGCGGCCGACGAAGCCGAATTCTTCGCCATGCTCGCTGAGGCGTGGCGCGTGCTCGAGCCGGACGGTATCTTGTTCGCGCGCTTGGCGTCCTCGATCGGTCTGGAAGACCGCATCAGCCCGCTGGGTGACAGGCGCTACCGCCTGCCAGACGGCAGCGACCGGTTTCTGGTGGACGAGCCGTTACTCCTCAGCGCGGCCGCCGATCTGGAGGCCACGCTGCTCGACCCTATCAAGACCGTCAACGTGCAGGGACAGCGCTGCATGACCACTTGGTGTATCCGGAAAAGCTCCTGACCGGCCTCACTCACATGGAGATGGAAACATGGATGAGACCACTCGTTTGAAGTATCTCAGCATTGCCCTCGTCGGCCTGGTCGAGCGGGGTACACGCAGCCATCATGCTGGTCCAGGCTCTCAGGGATCCTGCCGAGAAGGCCAATCTGATCGGTGACATCCCGGCGCTGTTCCTGGTGGCGATCGTGCTCATGGTTCTGACCCCGCGATCGAGCTCGGCCGGGTCGTACACCTGATCGGCCGAGCCTACCGTTCCCCGGGGCACCGGCGGAGCTTGCGTCGTTGGGCTCGAGGGCGGTAGCTTCGCCGACAATAGTGGCCGGGCATGGGCCCGGCCCCGGGTAGTTTGCCTACATCGATCAAGGGGGGGGAACCATGCGGCGAGCCACGCACGTCATGTTGTCGATCACCGCAGTTGCCGTTGTGCTCGCGTGTCAGCCGGCCTCGGACCAGGTCCAGGAAGCCGAACCGACCGCCGGCTCCAACGACCCCGCCGCTCTGGCGGTGCTGCCGATAGCCGAAGCCGATCGGGCCGGCGCCACGATCCTGGGATATGAGGACGGAGGGCTGGTAATGCTCCGTGAAGGCGACGGCGCTTTCATTTGTATGGCCGACAACCCGTCCGACGAGCGGTTCCAGGTGTTGTGCTACCACAAGTCCCTGGCGCCCTATATGGAGCGGGGGAGGGAACTGCGGGCCGAGGGCATCACCGGCAAGGCCAACATCGAGAAGCGCTGGGAAGAAATCGACGCCGGCGAGTTTGCCATGCCGCCCCACCCGGCTGTCCTGCACCAGCTGTTCGGATCGGACCCCGCCGCGGTTACCCTGGAGAACGCCGATTCGCTCGGCCGGCTCACGGTCATCTACATGGCCTACGCCACCGTGGAGGACACCGGACTCTTGGGGCAGCCGTCAGGCGGCGAGCCATGGTTGATGTATCCGGGGAAGCCGACTGCTCATGTGATGATTTCCGGGAACTAGGCGGGGTGGCGTGTCGAATGGTGAATGGTGAAAGGTGGACGGTGATGTTGGGAGTGGACACGGACATTAGGCAGTAGCACTCACTGCTGACTGCTTTCAGGCTCCAAGAGAGGAGCAGGCCATGGTCGATGAGCAGGAGTCTTTGACGGGGCCGGACGAGGAAGCGCGCAAGTGGGCCATGTTGTGCCACTTGGCGGCGCTGGTCGGATTACTGGGCAATGGGATCGGTTTCCTGCTGGGGCCGCTCGCTGTCTGGCTGGTCAAGCGGGACACCGATCCCTTCGTCGACGAGAACGGCAAGGAGGCGGTGAATTTCCAGATCACCATGCTCATCGCCGCAGCGGTGAGTGCGGTCCTGGTGCTCGTCGCCATCGGCATTCTCATGCTGATCGTCATTGGTGTCATGATGGTGGTGCTTCCCATCGTGGCGGGCCTCAAGGCGCGGGACGGTGAAGTCTACCGGTATCCCATGACGATTCGGTTCATCAAGTAGGAGGACGTAGGACGTGGGGCGCAGGGAATGATGTCTGAAAGGACAGCATCCAATGGGACCAGGCGGAGTGCTTGGGAGGGAAAAAAGAAACGGGCCACCCGGAAACTCCGGGTGGCCCGTTTGTGTTGCGGTCGTCGGTCGGTTAGCTGACCGCGACTACGTTCTCCGCTGCGGGACCCTTCTGGCCCTCGACGATGTCGAATTCGACCTTGTCGCCGTCATTGAGGGACTTGAAGCCCTCGGCCTGGATCGCGCTGTGATGGACGAAGCAGTCCTTGGAGCCATCGTCGGGCGTGATAAAACCAAAGCCCTTGGAATCGTTGAACCACTTCACTGTGCCAGTCGTACGCATTGCCGTACTCCCTTTGTTGGTGTCGCAATCGGGTGCCGGCGCTGCCGTACATACCGACTACTTGTTTGCGTAGATCGTAGCCCCCACGCTGGGCTTGCCTCGATCAGAGGTGCCGAGGCCAAAATTGGTGCGCCAAGAGGCGGCGCTTACAGTCGCCTTAAAGTAGCCATTTGCCACGAAAGCGCCACCCTTGGCGCCATGAGCCCCTGAGGGGCATGTTTATTTAGACCGGGTCCAAGGCAGTGAGGGCTCTAGAATCCCGCCAGCAGGCCCAGGCTCACCTGCACCCGCCAGGTGGCCTGCCGGATGAATTCCACGGGGAGTTCGTCCTCCTCGAACACCGAAGGCGTCACCACACCGCTCAGGCGTACTACCCCAGCGATGGCCGGCCCGAACCAAACCGGGAGGGACAGGCCAAGCCGGGCCCCCAGCCGGGTGCGGTCGGGCTGGTCGGTGAGGCGCCACAGGGCCACGACCGGACCGCCCGTCAACACCAGTTGGCCGTCGTTACCCAACCCGGTCAGGGGAACCTCTATGACCGGGGCCAGTTGGTAGAAGGTGAACCTGACGGTCCTATCCACCAGGAGGAGGTCGGGGCCCTCGAGGGCGAATCCGGCGGTTCCGTAGCTGCCGACCAGGCCGAGGGCGAGCCCTCCAACCTGTCGCGAGGCGCGCACGGTCCACACCGTGGAGTTGGCGGGCCGGAAGGACCGATCGTCGGCGGAGGCCGTGTCCCGGGAGGTGCCGCCGGTATGGGCCCGCCCCACATCGAGGCCGATGGTCCAACGGTGTTGCTGGGCGTTGCCTTGGGCCTGCATCATCACGATGGCGCCAAGGGCGAGCGATACGATACGGAGCAGCACGGTGGCCTCCCGGTTCACGAGTTGAACTGCTGGTCGGTTTCCGCGGGTCAGCGCATTTCCAGCGCCAGCCAACCGGTAACCGCATTGTCTTCGTTGAGCACCACCCAGTTGGTGCCCGGATGAAAGCGCCCGGCAACACTGCTTTTCACGGCGATCCCGATGGGGTCGTCCTTGGTGGTGATGAAACTGGCGATGGCGGACAGCAGGTCGGCTCCGGTTTGGGCCGCCTTGAGGATGCGATCGGCGTCGTTGAAACCGATCTTCTGGTCCTTGGCCGCGGTGTACTCATCGTAGGCTCGGCGCAGTATGATGAGCATGTCCTTGAATTGATTGGCGTTGCTGGTAATGACGCAGGCATCGCTATCGTCCTCCACGGCAAACACCAGATAGGCTCTCCCCGGGTAGGCCTTCTCGAAGGCGTCCATCTGTTCGAAGCTGAACAGCTTGACCTGGCCGTCCCACGATAGGCTATTCATGTCCCAGACGTAGCCCGGCGGTGCGTGCTCCCCAATGCACTGATAGCTCATCACGGTCGACGTGTCCGACTGGCTGATGGGGCCCAGGATGTGGAGCTCAAACTCGGGATTGCCCTTCAACCAACCCTCAAAATCGTCCACGAATTCCGCGTGGGTGAGCGTGAGCGAGCCCGCCGATAGCGAGGGCCCAGGGGGATTACTGCCGCCGGCCCCGCCACCGCCACCGCCCCACGGCTGGACGCACTCCGCCTCCATGCACTTGGCGGATGCCAGCCGCAGGCGGTGCGACTCCCGCGGGACCAGGGCCAGCACCGGCGTGGAGGGTGGTTGCCTCGGGTCGAGACGGTAGCGGCGGCCCTCGGTGTCGAACGCCACCGGGGCGTCGTCGTCGTCCATGGCCGTGGCCACCAGGACGTCGGTCCCGCCGGTCCACGCCTCCCGGTGGCCCGGAACGGGGAAATACAACTCGGCGGGGATGGTGCGCCCGGCCAGCGAGATGACGGCGCCCGGATCGACGGCGCTCACCAGCGCAGCCTGAGCCAGCAGTGGCTGGCGAGCCGCCAGGAATTCTGCCGCGGGAAGCTTGTGCTCCCTGAGCGGGGACAGCTCCAACTGCTGCCGCAGCTCGGCGCGGAAGGCGTCGCTTCCCATGGCGAGGGCCAACTGGCGGGCCAGCGCCTCCATGGCGCCGCGCTCCGATGTTTCGGGTGGTGCTGGTTCGGTGTCGGGAACCGGCTCGGTGGTGACGTCCGGCTCGGTTGGCGGTCCTGCCCGCTCGGAGCAGGCCAGAGCCAGTCCCAGCAGGGTGAGGGTGAGCATCCGGCGTTTCATGAGGCCTCCTTGGGTACGAGCGCTGACGGCGGACGCTCGGGTGATGACGGCGAGCCCAAGGTGGTGGGGAGATCAATCGTGAGTGTGATCGGAATCGCGCGAGTAGGCGGAGAAAAGTGCGGCCATGTTACTTTCAGGCCATGCTCAAATCCATTCGCTCATTCTTCGATTCACAGATGGCGCCGCCGGCCACGGCGGAAGGTGAGGGAGATCCCGCCGCGGACGGCCACGCCGTCCAACTGGCCGCCGCCGCCATCCTCCTGGAACTGGCCCACGCCGACGACGAGTTCTCGCCCGAGGAGCGCAGCTACATAGAGGGCGCCCTGGCCCGGCAGTTCGACCTCACCGAAGACGAGGTCGCCAGTCTGATCGAGCTGGCGGGGAAAGAACAACAGGAATCGATCGACCACTTCCAGTTCACCTCGCTCATCTCGGAGAACTTCGATCTGGGGCAGAAGGTGGTGCTGGCCGAGGTGATGTGGGGATTGGTGGCGGCCGACGGACAGATCGCCTCACACGAGGTGTATCTGGTGAGGAAGATTTCGAATCTGCTGGACCTGGAGCCGGGGTATCTCAATGCGGCTAGGAAGAAGGCTACTGGGGGATGATATAGCGGGGCAGCAGGGCAGCGGGGCTTTCACCGTACCTTACTTACGCCCTGCGCCCTACGTCCTACACCCCAGCTCCAGCTTCTAGCTACCCACCTCCATTGACTGCAAATACCCATGCAGCGCCGCGATCTCCTCGTCGGAGAGGCGCGAGAACCTGCTTCTGGCCACCGCGCCCATCATCCTGAGATCCCTCCCATCCCGCGGCACACCGGTCTGCATCAGGCGGGTGAACTCGTCGAGCGAATAGCCCCTGACTATGACCAGGGGAGGGGCCGAGTTGAATCCTCCCTCCAACGCCTGTCCGTGGCACTCGGTGCACCCGGTGTACGCCAGGTAGCGACCATTGGGGCCGCCGTCATCGGTCACCGGTGGAATCCGATCGGCGTCGTGGTCGATCAGATCGGCCTGGACTTGGTACTGCCCCATGACCAGTCCGAGCCGGGCCATCAATCGAATGGATGTGGTTGGCAAGTCGCTTTCCACCGGGGGCATGTCCCTCAGGAAAGCGATGATGGCTCCGAGGTCTCGGTCGCTCAGGTGGTAGAACATCGAGGACGGCATGGCGACCGAGCCCTTGCCGTCGGGCCATACCCCGTGGCGGATCACCCTGACCAGTTCAGCGTCGCTGTAGCGG
>SMVY01000052.1 GCA_004357415.1 Gemmatimonadota bacterium | reverse complement strand
CCTCGACCAGAGCGGTGGCCAATTGTTGCTGGTGCCGCTCAGGGCCGGCACGGGAGTGGAAGTCTACGGTCCGGGCCCGGTGGCTGATCTCACCAGCATCGACTTTGCGCCGAACCAGACTTATTCCAGCGCGCCGATTCAGGCGCAGACCGGATGGGGCTATGTCTGGGCCATGGACGGCGGTGACGGTTTTGCCCGCTTCGCCTCGCTGCGGGTCAGCCACGTGGGCCGCGACCTGATCATTTTCGACTGGGGATTCCAGACCGATCCCGGGAACCCGGAACTGCTGCGTACGGGGGAATAGCATCCCTTGTGCTGGGGACATGCCTCGGTCACTTTCGGGGCATGTCCCACCCCATTCACCTCGACGGGGCATCGCTCACGATCGACCAAGTCGTGGGCGCTGCCCGCGATCCCTCGATCTCCATCACTCTCGATCCCGCGGCATTGGCGGCATTGGGGCAGAGCCGTGCCCTGATCGAACGCGCCATCGACGAGGGGCGCACCATCTACGGCGTCAACACCGGCTTCGGCAAGCTGGCCAATGTTCGCATCGCCACCGACCAGCTCGATGAACTTCAGGTCAATCTCATCAGGAGCCACGCGGCCGGCGTCGGCGACTTGCTACCGCGGGAAGTCGTGCGGGCCGTCATGGTGCTCCGGGCCAACGTGCTCATCCGGCCCACGAGCGGGGTCCGTCCCCAATTGGTGGAGGCCGTTCTCGCCCTCCTCAACAGCGACATCGTTCCAGCGGTCCCCGAGCAGGGGAGCGTAGGAGCCAGCGGGGACCTGGCGCCCCTGAGCCATATCGCCCAAGTGATCATGGGAGAGGGAGAAGTTCTCGCCCGCGACGGTGGGCGAGAACCTGGTGCTGCCGCCCTGGCTCGCGCCGCGATCGCACCGATGCGCTTCGCCCCGAAGGAAGGATTGTCGTTCATCAACGGCACCCAGGCGCAGACGGCGATATTGTCCCTGCTGGTGCACGACGCCGGTGTGCTGTGGCGCACGGCTCTCGCCTCCGCCGCCATGAGCCTGGAGGCGCTCAGGGGTACTCCCACGCCATTCGATCCACGAATCCACGCCGCCCGGCCGCATCCGGGGCAGCAGGTCGCGGCGGAGCACCTCCTTACCCTGCTGGACGACAGCGAGATCAGGGCCTCGCATCTGGACGACGATCCGCGGGTCCAGGACGCCTACAGCCTTCGATGCCTCCCCCAGGTGATGGGCGCCGTGCGCGACGCAATCGAGTTTGCCGAGCGGGTCTGTCGGATCGAGTTGAACTCATCGACCGACAACCCACTGGTGTTCGACAACGGCGACGTCCTGAGCGGTGGCAACTTTCACGGCCAACCGGTCGCTCAGGCCCTCGATTTCCTGACCATCGCACTAACGACGATGCAGGCCATGACCGAGCGGCGCATCGAGCGCCTGGTCAACCCCGATCTGTCACACGGCCTGCCTGCCTTCTTGATCGAGAATCCCGGACTGCGATCGGGATACATGATGGTGCAGATCACCGCGGCGGCCCTGGTGGCGGAGTCGCGCACCCTGACCGTCCCGGCCAGCGTCGGGTCCATTCCCACGGACGCCAATCAGGAGGATTTCGTCCCCATGGGCATGGCCGCGGCCTTCAAGGCTGCCCGGGTGCTGCGCAACGCCCAGCGCGTCGTCGCCGCCGAAGTCCTCTGTGCCGTCCAGGGCATCGAGCTGCTCAAACCCCTCAGCCCGGGGCGGGGGGTCCGCTGGCTGGAGCAGCGTGTCCGGGACCCCGAGGGCCCGGCGATTGCGCCCCTGACCGAGGATCGGTCCCCGGCGCCTGACCTCGAACGGCTGGCGCGGGCCGTCGCCGCCGGCGAGCTGGACCCCGTGGGATTACTGTAAAATGGGCACCGCCGCGCAACGCTTGCTCCGGGGTGGCGTCATCTCTATCTTACTCATGGCTAAGTCCAAGCCAGTCTTTCGCTTCCCTACGACCTCCCGAGCCGAATGAACGTCGAAAAACTCAAGATCACGGCGCTGAAGCACGAAAAGCGGGAGGATTGGCGCAAAGCCATCGACCTCTACCTGAGGGTCATCGAGTCCTTCGAGTCGGGGGTGTCGATCGCCCAGGACCTCTCCGTCTACAATCGGGTGGGCGACCTGTACATGAAGGTCAAGAACACCACTTCGGCGGTGCAGTCCTACGAGCGCGCGGTGGATCTGTACGCCGACCAGGGGATGACCAATCAGGCCATCGCTCTGTGCGGCAAAGTGCTCCGGGTGAACCCGGGCCGGGTCCAGATCTATCTCAAACTCGCCAGGCTCCACGCCGAGAAGAACGTCGTGGTGGACGCCAGGAAGAACCTGCTGGAATACCTCGAGCGGATGAACGCACTGGGGAATCGCGACGACGCTCTGGAGGAGGTAAAGGCATTCGCCGACCGGTTCGGCCGCAACGAGGACATCCGCGTCATGTTGAGCGCCCTGCTACGGACCATGTCGCGTGACGCCGAGGCGAAGGAGCAACTGGAGAAGCTGGCCGACCAATTGGAGTCCCACGGGGATGCCGACGGTGCCCGGCGGACGCGAGAGCACCTGGAATCCGATTCGGACAATCAGTCTGGTACGGGGAGTTCCGGCAGCGATCTCATTTTCCTGGATACCAGCGCCGGCTTCGACACACCGGCGAGCATCGAGCAACCGCCGGTGCAGACGCCCAGTTCGGCCGAGGTGCCGCCAGTGGTTGAGGATGCCCCACCAGCCGACTTGGAAATCGACCGGGGCCGCCACGAGGAAGACTCCGAGCCTCTGGAGATCGAGTCGGTCGACGATCTTGAAAGTACCTCGCTCGAAGTTGACGGCGGGCTTGGGGCTCCTGCGCTCGAGGGGCTGTTGATCGACAGTGCCAGCGAGCTTTCGGTCGAGGCCGCCGGATCGGTTGATGAACTCGACGTCACCATCGAGCATACTGTGGGTGACGAGGATGCCCTCTCCCTCGAGATCGAACCTGACGATGACGCCGACACCGAGTCGTTGGAGGCCACGCCGGCCACGGAGTTGGAGGCCGACCAGGCGCTGGAGGTGATCGACGTGGCCCTCCCCGGCGAGCCGGCCCTGGTGGTGGAGATGGATGAGGCGGAGGTCGAGGAGGTCGAGGAGGTCGAGGAGGCCGGGGAGGCCGGGGAGGAGCCCGTGGCGGTCGAGGCCGCAGCCGGCGACGCGGCCGGGCCCCTGGGGTTTCTCCAAACCGAGGAGCCGGTCGGGCCGACGGTCGAGGAGCTCGAGGACCGAATCCTCGACAATCCCGACGATCCGGCGGCCCACCGGACCTTGGGCGAGGTATTGATCGCCCAGGGTGATTTGGAGCGGGGCACCGAGGAACTGGAGTTGGCCCTGCAGCAGTACGAGAAGGAAGAAGATTGGAGCCACGCCTCGGACATCGTCACGGAACTCCTGCGGCTGGAGCCCAACCGGATCGCCTTCTACCAGAAGCGGGTGGAACTGGCGTTCCGGTCCGGTGAAAAGCCCAGGCTGGTGGAAGCCTACCTGGCGTTGGGCGATGTCCTGGTGCGGGTGGGCTCGATGCAGAAGGCTATAGCCGTTTACGGCCGGGTCCTGGAACACGACCCGGAGAATACCCTGGCGCGGGCGGCGCTCCAGTCCCTCGACCCGGCTGCCGACGCCCCTCCGGCCCCCATCGTGTCGCCGGCGGCGGCCCAGGCGTCGTCGGATTTCGTGGATCTGGGCGAGATGGTGTTGGAGACCAAGAAGCCGAAGGACGCCCGCATTAGGATCAAGCGCACCCAGCCCACGGGGGACGAGAGCCATGACTTTGCCGAGATCTTGCAGCAGTTCAAGCAGGGGATAGAGGAAGCGATCGGGGCCGAGGACTATCAGTCGCATTACGACCTCGGGATAGCGTTCAAGGAAATGGGTTTGCTCGACGAAGCGATCGCCGAATTCCAGAAGGCGTTGAGGGCGCCGGATGGCCGGCTGCGTACCTCGGAGGCTCTGGGTGTTTCGTTTTACGAGAAGGAGCAATTCCCCGTGGCCGAGGCCATCCTCAAGCGGGCCATCGACTCGTTGGCCGGGCCAGACAACGAGAAGATCGGATTGTTGTACTGGTTGGGGCGGGCTCGCGAAGAGCAGGGGAAGGATCCGGAGGCGCTGACCTGTTACCGGCGCGCCATGGCCGTGGACATCGGGTTCAAGGATCTGGGTGAGCGTGTCGCACGCCTGACCGGTGGTGCCGGCGCATGAGCGCGTTTGGAATGACCCGGCTGAAGCTCCCCGATTTGCAGGAGCAACTGCAGCCACGGCTCGACGTGGTCCGGGAAGAATTGGCCCGCATAATCGCCGCAGAATTTCCGCTGATTGCAGAGGTCAATTCTCATTTGCTGCGGATGCAGGGGAAACTGTTCCGACCGACTATGGCGCTGCTGGCGGACGAAGCCACCGGTGGGCCCACGCCCCGTGTGGAGCGCCTGGCGGCGGTGGTCGAGTTGATCCACGTGGCCACGCTGGTGCATGACGACTCGGTGGACCACTCCGTGCTGCGGCGGGGTATGCCCACCGTCAACGCGGCGTTCAGCCACCAGGTGTCGGTCATCATGGGCGACTACCTCTATTCGCGGGCGGTCATCGAACTGGTAGGGTTGGAGGACCTCGAGCCGCTGCGGGTTCTGAGCCGGGTCACCAACGAAATGACCATCGGCGAAATGCGACAGTTACTGGCGTACGATCCTCTGGAGTTCACCGAAGAGGACTACGATCTGTTGATCAGGGCCAAGACGGCCTCGCTGTTGTCGGGGGCGTGCGAAGTCGGGGCCCTGCGCGCAGCGCCGGAGATTCGTGGCGCGCTGCGGGATTTCGGCATGCACCTGGGCATGGCGTTCCAGATCATCGACGATCTGCTCGACTACACCGAGGAAGAGGCGGTCACCGGCAAACGGTCCGGCTCCGACCTGCGCGAGCACAAGGTGACGTTGCCACTGATCTACGCCCTGCCGCGAATAAACGCGGAGGAAAGGGCTCAGGTCGACCAGCTGATGAAGGCGGCCGAACCGACCGACGGACAGATCACCGACGTGGTGGCCGCGGTAACCCGGGTGGGTGGTCTCGACTACGCCCGGTCACGGGCGCAGGCGCTCGGGGCGGACGCCGAGCTGCTGCTGGAGCTGCTGCCCCCCACGCCGGCACGCGAGGCCCTGAGCGCCAGCGTGAGCTACGTGTTGGAGCGACGCAGCTGATGGCGGGCCCGCGCCGCCCGGGGTTTTACCTCGGGGTCCTGGCGTCGGGGTTCATCGTCGGGGGGTTCTTCACCGCCCTGCTCGACCGGTTCTTGCCCGACAGCACGTTCAAGGCGTTCTTCGTGAGCACCTGGACGCCGACGGTGGGCCCTGTTTCCGTGGACCTCCTGGTGGTAAACTTCACTGTGGGTCCGGTGGGGCTGGCCGTATCGCTGCTGAGCCTGGCCGGGGTCCTCGTGGCCTACTTCGTGGCCCGATCGCTCTTCTGAAGGTGGTGCGTCATGATTGGTAATCTCGGCTTCGGCGAAATCCTGATCATCATGTTGGTGGTGCTGCTCGTGTTCGGAGCCAAGCGCCTGCCGGAAGTGGGCGCCTCTATCGGCAAGGGCATTCGGGAGTTCAAGCGCAGCATCACGGACACCAACGATGCAATCGCTGGGAAGGACGACGCCCCGCCGAGTCAGCTCGACTCCAAGCCGCCGAGTTCTGACGGTGAACCCAAGAGGTTGTCGCAGTAGCCTGGCGCGGGATCGATCCGATTGGCACAACGCGGGGCGCCTCTACCGAGACGCCCCGCGTTGTGTTCCGGACCCTCGCCGTGCCAGTGTGGTGCGGCTACAGCCCCACTTGCTGGTTTTGGGGCAAGCGGGCCGCTGCCGCTTCCAATTGCGCGTTGGTGCGATAGAGGTCGGCCCGGCGGTCGACCACCTCTGCCGATTCCCGGAGCGCCAAGAGGTAATTGCGGACGCGGCTCTGTCGGGCCGAGGAGATTTCCTGGACCCGGTACTGGTTCAATGCCTCGAGGAATGCGGCCGAATCGGCCGCCCCCTGTTCCAGCACTTCCAGAATGTAGAGACCCTCACGGGTGTCGAGCACGCCCGAGCGCTGCCCTGGCTCGAGACCGAACGCCGTCCCTATCAGGATCCCGTTGGGGAGGGGCGGGCGGGTACGGGTAAAGGGCCCAAATTCCCGATACGGTAGTCCCATCTCGTCGGCCGCATCGGCCAGGGTGGCTCCGGCGTCCAACAGCGTCATGTAGTCCTGCGCCAGCGCCCTGGCGGCCGACCATTTCTTGGCCTCGCGGACTTCATGCTCGATGGCCTTGGTGACGTCCGCATCGGCAAGCGGCGGCACGCCTTCAGCAGACGCGCTGTCCACCCGGAAGAGGAAATAGGCCGCCGTGGTTTCGATGACGGGACTGACCTCACCCGGCTGTGCCCGGAAGGCCCAGACCGCGGCGTCCGGGATGACGCGGGTTCCCAACTGCAGCCGGGTGCCCTGTTGTACCGAGCCGGTCTGTCCAATGAGGAGCCCGAGTGCGCGCGCCGCGGTGTCGAGCGCGGCGGGGTCCAGCCGTTCGGCGCCGAGGATCTCCAACGAGTCCGCCTTGGCGTCGAGTTCGTCGCGGTGCTCCCCGGCGATCTCGATTGGAATCAGGATGTGGCGGCCCTCGGCGGTGTCGCCGCTGCGGCGGGTGATCTCGATGATGTGATAGCCGAATTGGGTGAGCACCGGTTGGGACACCGTGTTGAGCCCCATGGTGAAGGCCGCCGAGTCGAACGGCTGGGCCATATCCCCTCGGGTCCACTCGCCGAGGTCGCCTCCCTGGTTGCCGGACACCGTGTCGCTGGATTCCCGGCGGGCGATCTCAGCAAACGGCGCGCCGTCTAGAATTTCCTGGCGCAGGGTGCCGGCCAGGTCGAGGGCCAGTGCGGTGTCGGCCTGGGTGATGATTCGGGGAACCGCGATGTAGCTCATGTGCACCATGGCGGGCCGGCTGAGGTCGTTCTGGTGCTCGCGGTAGTAGGCCCGGATTTCGTCGTCTGTGACGTCGATGGCACTGTCGGGGATGGCGGCCCCGGGAGCGATGGCGGTGAGCCCGATCTTGACGATCTCGTTCCCGTCGCGCCACCGGCGCCACAACGCCGGATCGGACAAGTACACGTCGGCCGTTACCAGACGAAGAAGCTTCTGCCGTTTGAGTTCGCCCCGATAGCGCGTTTCGAGGTAGGGGACGTACTGCTGCCCCACGGCGGAACTGAGCCAGCGCTGGTACTTTTGGAAATCGAACTGTCCGTCGGTCTGGAAATCGGGCGCGTCCTGGAACTCCT
>SMVY01000051.1 GCA_004357415.1 Gemmatimonadota bacterium | reverse complement strand
GCGCCGTACACGTACGGTTTCCCCAGCAGCACACAGGCGTCGTTGATGAGGTAGCGAGTCGGGAAATTATCGCTGCCGTCGACCACGATGTCGAACGCGTTGTCCGACGTCAGCCGCTCGGGAAAGCATTCAAGGGCCACATGGGGATTGAGGTCGGCGATCCTGGCGGCGGCGGACTCGAGTTTGGGGGTGCCGACTGCGGCAGAACCGTGGAGGATTTGACGTTGCAGATTGGACAAGTCAACCGTGTCGAAGTCGACCAGGCCCAGCGTCCCCACCCCGGCGGCAGCCAAGTAGAGCGCCACCGGGGAACCCAAGCCACCGGCGCCCACTATCAGTACTTTCGACGACCGAAGCCGGCCCTGGCCCGCGGCACCAACCTCTGGAAGGGTAAAATGCCTGGCGTACCTTACGCGCTCGTCCTGCGACCAATCATCGTTACCGCTGTGGGCGGGCTGGGGAGCATCCTCACCGCGCTGTGTTGCCGCCGTGTTCACCGATTCACCTCTCAGAAATGACAAAGCCCGGCCACGGGGACCGGGCGCTGAATTCGAACGGGCACGTTCACTCAGTCGGAGTTGCTGATGGCGACCAATTCCTCGACAGAGGCCTCTTGTTTCATGAGGTCGGCCAGCGTGACACTGGACAGGAAGTCGTCGATCCGCTGCTGGAGGGCAGCCCACAGTGGTCGGATGCTGCACGCCGCCGCCGGGCTGCAGCGATCGTCGTTGACGGGATGCGTCTCGCAATTGACCTCGAACGTCTGGCGCTCGCACGCGGCCATGACATCGCGCACCGAGATCTCCTCGGGAGGCCGACTGAGAAAGTAACCACCCTTGGCTCCCCGGACGCTCTGGACCAGCCCCGCCCGTCTCAGGCGAAGGAAGATCTGCTCGGTATAGTCCGCCGGGAGTCCTTCGGTCTCCGCCAACTCGCGAGCGGGCACGGCGCCATCACCGACCCGTTTGCAGCGGCCCAGGTGCAGCATGATGATCAGGCTGTATTCGGTCCCGGTAGTTATCCGCATACTCGTAATATGCGCGTCACGCCCCGCCGTTTCAACCGACCCAGCCGATCCGCGGTAATCGCCTCACTTTGTCCGGGCCGGCGCCGGGTCACCGAACACCAGGCGCCGGGCGGCCGGCCAGCCATACAGCCGGACCAGAAAATACCCTCCCAGCACCACCCCAAGACCCACGGTATAGAAGCGCCAGAGGAGGAGCAACATGCCTTCTCCGGTGCCGAAGCTCCCCGCCGCGCCCGCCAGAAACCCAAGTTCCACACCACCGATGCCGGCCGGTGTAGGCAGAACCAACTGACTGTACAGCAGGGCAAAGGCCCCCAACGCCACCGGCCCGATGGAGGGTGGGTCGGCCAACGTCAGTGCCAGAACCGGGAGGATCGCCGTCCGGGTGGCGAGGTTCACCAGGGTCAGGGGAATGCTCGCTAGCAGCGGGCCCGGCGGCATGCGCCGCCACAACGACCACAGGCGCCGGCCAGGCCGGCGGATGCGGTGGGCCCAGCGGACGGCGGCGCGCCGGGCGAGGAAGGCTGCCACGACGGTCGCGGCAGCCACGGCTACGAACCAGGGCCACATGCTGGCCATCGTGCTGACGAAAGCGGGCCCGGTGGTGGCGAGCCATTCGGGGGCAAACGCCCACAGCAATGCCGCCCCAAAACCGATGATGACCGGCCAGGCGGCGACCACCTCGTAACTGATGGCCGCCACCCCTGCTACCGGCGGCACGCCGGCGCGCACCATCCCGACCAGGCGGGCAGGCTCACCGCCCAGCCGCGCGGGAGTGAGGGCGGCGGCCGCATCGCCGAAGGCGTTGAGTACCAGTGCGTCGGCAAACGTCACCGCCTGCCCAATCCCCCGGAGGAGCCATACGATGCGCCACGTGCGAGCCACCATGTCGGCGGTCATCAGCAACAGGCACACTACCTGGGCCACGGCGAACGACATCAGCAGCCCCGTCCCTCAATGTTCCATTGCCTGGACAACGCGGCGAGCCGACTCATGGGATGACGCTTCGGTACATACCGAACAACTGGGGGAAGACCTCATCCCACCGATGGTGCCGTTCGACGTGGCGTCGGGCACGGCCGCCCATCGCCTGGAGGTCCTGTCCCAACATTGTCTCGACCGTTCGGGCCAATGCGTCGACGTTGCCGTTGGGGAAGGTCATGCCCCCCTCCGATCGCCGTACCAGTTCCGGGACCGCTCCCCGATCGACGGCCACTACCGGCGTGCCGCATCCCATGGCCTCCAGCGCGCTGAGGCCGAACGTCTCGACCGGGCCGGGCGCCAAGTAAACATCGGCCGCCGCCAGCGCCTGGGCCACTCGATCCCGATCAGAGTCGTGGGGCTGCCACAGCACCCGGCCTCCGCTGGCCAGGCGCAGCAACCTGGCCCGATCGGGACCATCGCCCATCAGGACGAGCGTGGCCCCGGTACGCGGACCGAGGATACGCCAGGCGCGGACGGCCACATCGAGCCGTTTCTCCCGGGCGAGCCGCCCGAGATAGATGACGACGGGCCCGGCCGGCCAGCCGAGCCGCTGCCGGGTAGCTTGGCGGAGCGCCTGCCGGTCAGGGTGGAAGCGGTGCAGATCGAGGCCCATGGTCACGCGCCGTACCTGGCGGACCCCCGCGCTGCGCAGGTCGTGTTCGGCGAAGTCGGAGGTAGCTACCACGGCATCGAACAGGCGGCTCACCCGAGCCACGTATCGGCGGGCCAGCGCATGGCGCCAGCGCTGCCGCGGCGGATCCTCGAGCGAGCGCGGTGCGGCCAGCCGCGTCACGTTGCTGTGGAAGAACCAGACGGCGGGGACCCGCAACCTGCGATTGGCCCAGTACACCAGCCAGGGCACCAGAAACGGGCTACCCACTTCGATGACGTCGGGCCGCTCGTGGACGATGATGCGGCGAATGGTCCCGGCGGCGATCATGGCCCGATACTGCTGCTGCAAAGGGATCCGGGGGCTGCGGACACGATAGCACCGTGTCCCGTCGGTATCAGTGACGCTGTCGGCATCGCCCGGGACGACGAGTGTGTGCCGCAGATCCGGGTGCCGCCCAACCCACGCCGCTTTCTCCATGAGGTAAGTGCGGATGCCTCCCGTGGTGGCCCCGAAGTACTTGGTGATATCGAGCACATGCAGGCCGGCGCCGGGCCGGAGCGGCGGCGGCAAGATATCGTGGGACAGGTCGAGGCGGTTGTCGCGGGAATCCGGCGTCAACTGGTCGACCGCCGATGGGGCCGGAGCGGCTGAGCGGGGTACGCTGGGAGAGTGGCTAGGGATGGTGAGACGCCTTCGGCTGGAGCCTCAATCGGAGCAATCACCCAAGGGATAGACGGTACCACAGTTGGTGCATGGGTTCTTGCAGCCCCAAGGACGGATCACCACCGGAAAGCCGCACCGGTTGCACAGCACGTCCGAGGACATCGAGAGATCCGGAGATGCGGTAACCGCTCGATGGCCTTGGGCGGCGTTGGCGGGTTCAGGCAAGCGGGGCGGCTCCGGTGAGAAATGGATTGCGATCCCGTTCGTAGCCGATGGTCGTGAGCGGACCATGGCCGCTGTGCACGACGGTGTTCTCGGGTAATGTAAGGAAATGGTCGCGGATGGTGGCCATCAGCGTAGCGGCGTCGCCTCCCGGGAGATCCACCCGCCCCACCGATTCGCGGAACAACACGTCGCCGCCGAACACTGCCCCGTGTCCCACGAAGCTGACGCTCCCAGGTGAGTGCCCCGGCGTGTGCCGTACCTCAAACTCGAACGGGCCCACGGTGAGACGGTCGCCGTGGTGCAACTCGTGGTCCGGGGGGGGGGCGGGTTCCGCACGCAGGCCGAGCCACGCACCCTGCTCGGCGACTTGATCGTACAATTGGCGGTCCTCGGGATGGAGATAGATCGGGGCCCCGGTTGCCTCCTTGACGGCCGCCACCCCGGTGACATGGTCGACGTGGGCGTGGGTCAGCCAGATGCCCTCGAGGTGCCAGCCCCGCTGACGAATGGCGTCGAGGAACATGTCGCTGTCTTCGCCCGGGTCGACGATGACGGCAGCGTTCGAGTCCGGATCGCCGATCAGATAGCAGTTCTCCTGGAATTGCCCGTTGGTGAGGCACACGATGACCGGGCCGTCCTCTGTGTCCGTCATACCGACTCCGGCACCGGTTCCTGGGCCCGCTCCTTCAGGTACTTCTCTATGGCGATCACCGCCGTGGTGGCGTCACCGACCGCCGTGGTGATCTGGCGGGTGACCTGCACCCGCAAGTCACCCGCGGCGTACAGACCGGGGATCGACGTCTGCATGGTAGAGTCGGTAATGACGTAGCCGGCGGCGTCGTGCTCATAGTGGTCCTTGATGAGCCAACCGTTGGGCGTGAAGCCGATGAAGACGAAGACGCCGCCGACCGGGAGGGTACTCGCTTCACCGGTGGCCGTGTCCTCCAACGCCAGCTCGGTGACGCCGGCAGGTTTGCCCTTGATTTCGGTCACCACCTTGTTCCAGATCACTTCGATCTTGGGATTGTCGAACACCCGTTTCTGCAGCAGCTTGGACGCCCGGAACTCGTCTCGCCGATGGATGAGGTAGACCTTCGAGGCGTACTTGGTCAGGTAGTCCGCCTCCTCGACGGCGGCGTCGCCACCACCGACCACCGCCAGCACCTCGCCCTTGAAGAAGGCCCCGTCGCACACGGCGCAGTAGGACACACCCCTGCCGGCGTACTCCTGCTCCCCAGGGACCTCGAGTTTGACGGGCGCACCGCCGGCGCTGAGGATCACGGCCGGCGCCAGAAAGTGGTCGCCGCGTGACGTGGTCACGTCGAAAATGCCGTCGGCCCGTTTCTCGATCGACTCGACGTTCTCCTGGCGGATATCGGCGCCAAATTTCTTGGCGTGGTCGGTCATCTTTTGCGACAGGTCCCGGCCCAGGATGCTCTCGAACCCCGGGTAGTCCTCCACCAAGTCCGTATTCAATAATTCGCCACCAGTAAGGCCTCGCTCCAGAAGGACGCTATCGAGCATGCCGCGTCCGGCGTACATCGCGGCGCACAGGCCGGCGGGTCCGCCGCCAACTATGATCAGGTCGTGCTGCGAACTGCTGGTCATTGAGATATCACCACAGGGTAGAGTTCAGGTCGTTGTCTACTGCTGCAATATAATCCGCCCGGCACGGGTTCCCGCTCTCAGGACACGGCGCCGAGGTGCAGCAGATTGAAGGCACCGTGACAGCCGGACACAGTGGCCACCACCAGATCGGTGGCACCGCCTCCGGCGCCGGCGTCCAGGACCGCTGCCGCGCCGGCGAGGACCTGGTCGATGGCGATAGCGCCCACGCCATAGGCCACATGGCGGCACTCGAACAGTACCGGTCCCACCATCTTCCCGGGATGACGCCCGACCAGGCGGGTGGCCGCCTCGGCCATGTCCCACGTGCGAGGGGTCCGGGTCACCGGACACGTCGCCGGCTCGATGCAGTGGGTGGGACACAGCCAGTCGGCATACGACAGGTAGCGCGTCCCGTCGGGAGCCTCCGTCTCATACGGGGTGCCCACCGGAGCGGCCGGCTCAGTGGTGATTGTGCGCGTGGGCCACTGCGTTTGTGCACGGCGCTGTAGCCAGTGGTAAAGGAGGTGGGGCATGAGCGGTGATGGCACGATCAGGCTCGACTCGGGCGGTGGGCCCGCGAGGTAGCCGTCGAGAAACGTGCCCCACTCGGCACACACCCGTTGTCGCCCCGGCTCGGGAGAATCCCGAAACACTTGGCAGGAGGGGTTACGGTCTACCACGATGAGCCGGCGGTACCGGAGCCGGCCGCGGGAGCGGGCCAACTCCAGTTGGCCGGTGTAGAACGATCCGTAGCAGCCTCCCCCGATTATCACGATGTCGCCGAAGGCAGGTGATGGCATCAGGCCGTGTCCGGCGTCCGGCCCCGATGTGCTTCCAGCCGGGCGAGCCACTCAGCCGGAACGTGCTGCGAGCCGATGGCAGTGTGGCCGCTACCGGTGATGGTGTCGCCGTGCCAATCACTTCCGCCGGTGGGGAGGAGTCCCAGAGACTCGGCGTGGTGCAGAATCCGGGCGCGCGTCTCCGGTGGGTGGCTCGGGTGGCGCACTTCGACGGCGTCCAGCCCCGACTCCTTGAGCCGCTTCAGATTGGTGCGGGTCGCCCGGTCCTTCAGGTGCGCGGCCGACAGCACCCCACCGTCCGCGTGGACCAGGTCGGCGAGTTGGCGCAAGGTGGGCAACTCCTTGGGTTCGAAGGCCGGGCGACCCCATCCGAGATATCGGTTGAAGGCCTCGCCGATGTCAGGCACCACACCCAGCTCCACCAGTGCCCGGGCGACGTGCGGCCGTCCCAGGGCCGCGCCTCGAGCGACGGACAATACGGCCTCCATCTGAAGTGGCACGCCGAGCCGCTCGAGTTTGGCCACCATGACCTGGGCCCGCCGGTGGCGATCCTCCCGGCGGGCGATGAGGAACGCTTCCAAGTCGGGGGACTGCAGCGGGAGGAAATAGCCGAGAACGTGGAGCTCGCCCCATGGAGCGGCAACGGAGAACTCACACCCGGGGATGACCCGAATTCCCAACCCGGCTCCCGCTTCGACCGCCTCGGGGAGTCCCTGCATGGTGTCGTGGTCCGAGAGCGCGATGGCCTCGAGCCCGGCGGCCGCAGCCCGTTCGACGACGGCGGCTGGAGGCAATTCCCCGTCGGAGGCGGTGGAGTGCAGATGGAGATCGACGAAGCCCGACAAGGTCAGGGACGGTATTCCGTCTCGGGCGAAGTCCACGACGGTTGTGATTTGTGGAAGAGGTTCACCAGTTGTCGTTCGCTCAGTTCCTGCAATGAGAACTCGCGGTGGCGGGACCCTCGTGGGGAATAACGGACGACCCGTTCTTGACGATCGTCTCCGGTACCGCGGGTGAACACCAGGCCGAATTCGTCCTTGAAGTACTGCGTCACATGCCCGGCAGGCGCGACGCTCCAGGTCGAGTTGTCGATGATGACGGTCCGTGACATGGTTCCTGGCAATCCCGGGTTGAGGAATTGGTGCGTGGCCTAGCCGAGTTCGACCTCGGCCCACAGTTCTGCTGCCGGGTCGAGGCTGGCCAGACGCCGGGCGTCCCCGCTTTCACGAAACTCCAGGAACACCCCCCTGATGGTTTCGTGGCGGAACAGCCACAGATGGTCGCCGCTGTCCCTGAACCGGCCGGCCTCCTCGCGCCGGGCGGCCAGATACGCCGGCTCCTCGTCGGAACCCACCTCCGTGCGGGTCATCGTCAGTGCTCGTGGCATGATCAGATCGCTTCGTCCGGGTAGTTCTCCAGCACCGACTTGAGATCCGCCAGGAATCGGTCGCCGTCCGCCCCGTCGACCACCCGATGATCGTATGACATCGACAGCATTCCCTTGGTCCGGATGCCTAGCGAATCTGTCCCGTCCGCGTGGGTGATGACCGCGGGGCGCTTTTCGATGGCGCCCACACCCAGGATGGCAACCTGTGGCTGGTTGATGATCGGGGTGCCGGCGTAGGAACCGAAGCCGCCCGGATTGGTGATAGTGAAGGTGCCAAGCTGCACTTCGTCCGGGAGCAACTTCTTTTCTTTGGCCCTGGTGCCCAGGTCGTTGATGGCACGGGCGATCCCGATCAGCGACAACTCGTCGGCATGTTTGATGACCGGGACGATCAGCCCCCAATCGAGGGCCACCGCCAGCCCGACGTTGATGTCGCGCCTGAATATGGTGCTCTCGCCTGACACGGCGGCATTGAGGCCGGGATGACGGCGCAGACACTCGGCCACGCCCTTGGTGATGAACGCCAAGTAGGTCAGGTTGACGCCGCGATCGGCGTACTCGGCTTTCTTGCGCCGGCGAATGTCGGCGATATGGGTGAAGTCGACCTCGAAGAAACTCTGAACGTGGGCCGATACCCGGAGCGACATGATCATGTGGTCGGCCGTGAGCTTCCTGATACGGGACCATGGCTCGACCCGGTCGTCTTCCCACGGCTGGACCGTGGGGGCGGGGGCAGCGGGGGCAGCGGGAGCGGCGGGGGCAGCAGGGGGGGCCGACGCTGCGGGGCTTTCCAGGAACTGCAGCACGTCGCTCTTGGTGACCCGGCCGGCGTGCCCGGTGCCCGGGATGACGGAGATGTCGAGGTCGTGTTCCGCGGCCATCTTTCGGACCAGGGGCGTCGATTTCCGGCGCAGGCGCTCGTCGGCCGATTCCTCGACACCGGCCGGGGACGCCACCGCGGGAGCGACCGGAGCAGCGGGAGGCGGGGGAGGCGGGGGCGCTTCGGCAGGGGGAGGAGCAGGCGCTGCAGCGGGAGCAGGGGCAGGGGCAGGGGCCGCTTCTACGGCGGGGGCCGGTGCTGCCTCGGCGGGAGGTGCTGCGTCCGCCGCCGCGGCCGCGTCGGTCTCGATACGGGCCACCACGGTGTTGATCTCGACCGTCTCGCCTTCCTGCACCAGGATCTCGGCGAGTATGCCCGCGCTGGGCGAGGGGATCTCAGCGTCGACCTTGTCGGTGGAGATCTCGAAGATGGGTTCGTCGCGTTTGACCTCGTCGCCCAGCTGCTTGATCCAGGTGGAGAGAGTGCCTTCGGCGATGGATTCGCCCATCTGGGGCATTATCACGTCAATACGGGCCATGCAGCTGCTCCAAGGTCTGATTCAAGTTTGTGCCGTCCGCGGTAGGACTAATATGCCGCCAACCACCGCGCCGCCGCTACCAGATCATCGGTCTGGGGCAGCACGAAGTCTTCCAGCGCCGGCGCATAGGGCAGCGGCACGTCGTGGGCGGCCACGCGCTTTACCGGCGCGTCGAGGAACTCGAAGGCGTCGTTGTTGATCCGGGCGGTGATCTCTCCCGCCACGCCACCGGTGCGGGTGTCTTCGTGAGCGATCAACACCCGGTTGGTTTTTCTCACGGACGCCATGATGGCCTGGTCATCCATCGGCAGCAGGGTGCGGAGATCGATGACCTCGACCGAGAGGCCGTCTTCCGAAGCGAGTTGTTCCGCGGCCTCGAGCGCCTTGAACACCATGGCCGACCAGGTGACGATGGTCAGGTCGTGGCCTTCGCGGGCCAGGCGGGCCTTGCCGATCGGCGTGAGGATCTCTTCGTCGGCGGGAAGGTCTTCCTTGATGCGGCGGTACAGGTACTTGTGCTCGAAGTAGAGGACGGGGTCCTCGTCGCGCACGGCGGCCTTGATGAGGCCCTTGGCGTCTCGGGCGGTGGCGGGGCACACGATCTTGAGCCCCGGCGTGTGCAGGAACGCGGCCTCGGGATTCTGCGAGTGGAACGGCCCCCCACGGACATACCCACCGCTGGGGCCGCGGACGACCATCGGTGTCGGCAGACCGGCGCGGTACCGGGCCGTGGCCACGTAGTTGGTCAACATGTCATAGGCGCAGGAGATGAAATCGATGAACTGCATCTCCGCGATGGGCCTTAAGCCCATGTGGGCTGCGCCGGCGGCCGCGCCGACGATGGCCGCCTCGCTGATCGGCGTGTCGATGACGCGCTGCGCGCCGAACCGCTCGAGGAACCCGTCAGTCACCTTGAACGCGCCGCCGTAGGCGCCGACGTCTTCGCCCAAAATGAAGACGTTCTCGTCGCGCTCCATTTCCTCCCACATGCCCTGGCGTATTGCCTCCAGGTAGGTCACCTCGGGCATGGGACCTCCTCCCTATTCCGACTAGCCGCGATCATACCATTCCCTCTCCGCTTCGGGTGGATCGAGACACACGCCCGAGAGTGCCGTGCCGGCGCCCGGCCCCGCCTCCGGTTCCACCAACGCTACCGCCGCGGCCAACTCGTCGGCAATGCGCCGGTCGATGTCGGCCAACGCCGCCGGGGTACTCCAGCCGGAAGTGGTCAGCTGCCGGATGTAGCGGTCGATGGGGTCGTCGGCTTCCCACCGTTCCATTTCCTCCGCGGATTGGTACGACTGATCGTCGTGTTCCGCATGCCCCTTGCGCCGGTAGGTTTCCAATTCGATGAGGGTCACCCCTTCCCCACTCCGGGCACGGTCGACCGCCCGGCGGGTCACTTCATACACGGCGAGCACGTCATTCCCGTCGGCGCGGACACTGGGGATCCCGTACGCAGCGGCCTTGTCGGTCAGGTGCTTGACGGCGCTCTGCTTGGCCGTCGGCGTACTAAAAGCGTAGCCGTTGTTCTCGGCGATTACCACCAGTGGCAGCCGTTGCACCGCCGCAAAGTTGATACCCTCGTGAAATGTTCCGGTACTCATGGCGCCGTCACCCACGTATACCAAGGCCACCCGGTCTTCGCCCCGCATCTTGAACGACAGGGCGATCCCGCCCATCACCGGTACCATGTCGCCCAGATGGGAGATTTGGCCGATGAACCCCTGTTGCGGTGTTCCGTAATGAATGTTGAGATCCCGGCCATGCGTGGGGCTTTCGGCTTTTGCCATGTATTGGCGCAACACCTCGACCGGCGTGGCCCCGCACACCAGCATAGATCCGAGGTTGCGGATCAGGGGGGAGAGGATGTCACCCTTGTCCTGGTCGATGGCGTAGGCGCTTCCCACCGCATCGGCCTCCTGCCCCAAGGAGCGGAACAGTCCTCCAACCACTTTGGCCTGGCGATAGAGCGCGACCAGCCGCTCCTCGAGCGAGCGGGTCAACCGCATGTAATAGTACAGGTCGAGCAGTTGCTCGACGGACAGGCCGGCGGGGATGGCGGGCGGGGGGGACACGGAATTTGGTGAGGCCATGCAAGTCCTGCAGTGATAGTCTCTTAGCGTGGAGCGACCAAAGATCGACCGGTGGTGACGGAGAGTCAAGGTGACCGTAGGGACTCAGGCACCCTTTTGTATTCCGTGGTGTTCCACAAGAGGCTACCTTAGCCTCCTCACCGCCTTCACAGCCCCTACGCCGCCGAGAATCACGCCATGTCCAACCGTTTTCAGTCACTGCTTACACCGCTGGTCCTGCTCATCCTGACGCAGCCTTTGGTCGCCGAGGGAACCATCCCGGGATACACCACCAAGGTGCTGACCCTCTTGGTGATCGTGGGTGCCTTCCGAATCCTGCAGCCACACCGGAAGCTCGTTTGGGTCAGCGGTATCCTGTTCGTGGTTGCCGCTGTGGCGGTTCCCGCCGACCAGATCTCTGCCGGTTGGGCCGCACACTTGATTGGCGGATTAGCCAGCGTGGCCGCGTTGACCATCATCACAGTCGTCATTGCCTACGAGGCCGTTAGCGAGAACTGGGTGACCCGAGACACGCTGTTGGGAGCGCTGGCGGTGTACCTCCTGATCGGTGTCACCAGCACCGTCATCTACGAACTCATGGAGGTATTGGCGCCGGGTTCATTCACCAACCTCCAGGGCCTGAGCCAGGCCCAGTTGTTCGCCGAACTCAATTACTTCAGCTTGGTGACGCTGACGACGCTGGGCTACGGAGACATCGCTCCGGTGGCACCGATGGCGAGAACGATGGCCGCGGGGGAGGCCATCGTAGGGCAGTTCTTCGTGGCCGCCGTAGTCGGGCTGTTGATAAGCCGAGGCGGTGCCCAACTACCAACGGCTGCGGGCACCGGACGTGACACCGCCAGCTCTTCCAACAAACAGCAGGATTGATCCATGGCTCGATCGCTCAGCGTCATCGCGGTGTTGCTACTCGGTTCGCTCGTTCCAGTCCGTGCCGTAGCGCAACGTGTCGTGACCTTCGGTGTGGTCATCGACGGGCATTCGTTCTACAACGCCTCCTTCAGACCCCTGCTGCAGAACGATATCCGTGATCTTTTGGGCGGCGAGTTCGATGCCCGGTTTCCCAACGAGAAAGAAATCGTGGCCGACTGGACCCGGCCGGCGATCGAAACCGCCCTGCAGCGTCTGCTGGACGATCCGGACGTCGATCTGATCCTTACCTTCGGGGCCATCGCGTCTCAGGTTGCCGCCGAGTTCGGCTCGCTCTCCAAACCCGTGGTCGCTCCGTTTGTGCTCGACGCTGAACTCCAGGGCCTGCCGATGGTGAATGGTGCCAGCGGCGTTCAAAACTTCACTTACGTGGCATACCCCACCGCAACGGTGAACGACCTCCAAGCCTTCCGGGAAGTCGTGCCATTCGGTCGCCTTGCCGTCCTGGTGGAGCGGGCGTACCTCCGGGCCATCCCATCCATGCGAAGCAGTACGGAACAGGCGTTGGCGGCTCTGGGAATCAACGGAACCATCATCGGCGTCGGTCCGTCCATCGACCTGGCCCTCGGGGCCGTGCCGCCCAATGTGGACGCGGTGTTCGTGGGGTTCCTGCCACGGGTCTCCGAGCAAGACACCGAGCGCCTCATCCAAACCCTGAAGCGCCGGCGACTGCCGAGTTATACCGTCATGGGAGAGGAATGGGTGCGGCGCGGCTTCCTGACCTCCGCCGCCACCGATCTGGTCGGCCAACGCATCGCCCGGCTAGCGGCCCTCAAGGTACAGCAAATCCTCCTGGGTGAAGACCCCGCGAGGATGCCGGTCCAGTTCACCCGCAACGCTCGCGTCAGCATCAACATGGCCACGGCCCGATCGGTGGGTATTTCCGTGCCCTGGGCGATCCTGACCGAAGCGGTGCTCCTCGAGCGTGAGCCCCGCGATGCCGGCCGCGGGGTCAACCTCGGGAACGTCGTGCGTGAAGCGGTGGCACGGAACCTGGATCTGGCTGCCCAAGCACTTGCCGTGGCCGCGGGAGAGCAACGGGTTCGCGGTTCGAGAGCGCCACTGCTCCCCCAGGTGAATTTCGGCGTGAACGCGTTGGTGATAGACGCCGATCGCGCGGCGGCCAGCTTCGGGCGCCAGCCGGAGCGGTCGATCGCCGGATCGGCGACGCTGGTCCAGCGGCTCTACTCGGAGCGAGCCTGGGCCGGCTACGGGATCGAGAAGCATCTCCAGGAAGGTCGCGTGCAGGGACGGGACGAAGTCCGGCTGGACGTCATTCTCGGAGCGGCCACGACCTACCTGACCGTGCTCAGGGCCAGGACGGTCGAACTCATCGTCCAGCACAACTTGCGGGTGACCCGGTCCAACATGGAGGTAGCCGAAGTACGCCGGTCCATCGGCACCGCGACCGCCGGGGAGGTCGCGCGCTGGAAGAGTGAAATCGCCAGAAGCAGGCAGGAGGTCATCACGGCCAACAGTTTCCGCAACATCGTCGAGATCGAGCTCAACCGGATTCTCCGCCG